>JAUXBO010000030.1 GCA_030619345.1 Candidatus Zixiibacteriota bacterium
AACCAAAGGAGTAACTGAGTCCGAACGACAGGCCATAACGGTAGCTGGTCGCCTGCTCACGCACCCGAAGCAACGCCTCAGCATCGGAGATAGATCCTTTGGGCAATGAAATCTGATTACGAACCCTGCTTATGTTCCCGTTATACCGCATCGAAAGTCCCTCTACCAGCCTCACTTCCACCCCGCCCCAAAGCCCCAATCCGAACAATTTCGGATCGTGAAGATAGTAGTTTCCCCATAGCGAAGTCTCAATCGAACCCCAGGGTTGCACCAATTCCAATTCGATCTCGTTGTTGTGCTGAGTCAGCCATTCGTTATGTTTGTTGTAGATCGTCTCTTCATCGTAGTCAACGTAGTGACGTTGGAGATAAGTTTGAAAAGTCAGCTGCCGCCGGGAAGATTCAGCATATGGATAAATATTGTATTCCAAACCCAGGGCACCGGACCCATGTGATTTCTTATTGCTATAGGTAGAAGTCCAGACAGAACCGTATACTCCCCATGACCAGTGATCATTGATACTAAAATAGGAACTGGCATTCGCTCCTCGTCCCCTTGAAATAAAGAGATCGTCACCATCATCGTTTTCGTAGCGATCTTCAGAATAATCACCCCAGACTCTGATATTGAGCTTCAGGTCTTCGGTAGTGCGTTTGGCCGACATATTGCCATACAGATTGATATTGTGATAGGTCTTCTGGCCTCTCAACCAGCCATTCAGATCCGCCGAAAACACCCAGTAGTTCCAGCGATCTACCACCTCGGCAGCCTCATCCTTACTACGATTGAAACTGACCGACAGATTGACGGCTTCGGGCGTTCTGGCCAGGAAACGCACCAACCCCATTCTTATCACTGCTGTGAGATCCTGGCGAATCTTATCATCGGTATCAGAATCAGTGAATGTCGTTTGGAGAGTGTCGTTGAGGCCTGCAAACTCATTTCGACCAATGAATTCCAGTTTGTATTCTCGGCCGCCTGAGCCGGTATACTGCCGGGTCACAAAAATGTGGATATCGGCCTGTTTGCGATCCCGGACAAAGTCAGCCATTAGAATCTCCTGACGGAAATAATCATGATCACACCCGGAACAATCGATGTAGATTCCGGGAAGATTTGATGCGGTGCTGTCAACAGTGGATTGGTCGTTGCAAAAAGCTGTTATTGGTCCCACAAACAACGCCAATAATAGAACAAAGCAACCGATGAGTGCAATTCGCATTCTGAACTCTCCCGCTCGATATCGTGTTTTCAATATGATACCAATTATACGCATACGGGACAACCTTGTTGCGTGAATTACGCAAGGTAGTGTAGAAAGCTATTTGTCGGACAGTGAGTAATAGAACTCGGCCGGACGGCACTCTGCTCATGGCTTTCGCGCTATGAGTCGATTGACAGCATGCCGGTGCGGGACACCGCCGGAATTACAGTCAAAGATCGTTTCGATAGTGTATATAATTTCCCAGTCTTTGTAGTAGGACATGAGTTCGCCAGACTCAAACAGCGTCACCTGCTCTTCTGAGTCGGGAGCTTTCTCAATGAACGGCTTCTCGACCAGCGTTGAGATGGCATGAAAACCATGCCGGGCGGTCTTGCTCTTGAAATACTCAAAACATCGCTCACGACTGTCTTCTGGAATATAGTGAACGGTCCCGGTTGAAAAAACGATATCGTAGTCACGCTCGAAGACACAGTCGAATAGACTGGCCTCAATCGTCTTTATCTCCACCCCGGCCCGCTCAGCGAACAGTTTGGTTTTTTGCAGTCCCGCGGGAGAAAGGTCAAGCCCGGTTACTGTGATCCCTCTGCGGGCCATGTAAATCGTGTTTCTCCCCTCCCCGCAGCCGAGATCGATCATTGATAGGTCGGAAGGTTTCAATTCCAGGCCAGCCAGCACTTTCAACAGTCGATCGCATAGTACCGAGGGCTTGGTTCCCCAGTAGCAATCACTCTCGGTATAACGCTGATCATATTTGTTCTCTTGCCCCGCCACAACTATTCCGCCTGCCGAATCTTCTCAAGTGCCAACAGAATCACGCCGACATGTATGGCATGTTTAATCTCGCCGCTTGCTATCATTGGTCTGATCCGGTTCAACGGCGCTAACAGAATTTCGATATCTTCGTTATGATCCAAATCCTGCGCGGATATAATTTCGATATTTTCGGCTATAAAACAATAGGCTCTGTTATTCTGGACGGCCGGATTTGGAAACAGCGATCCGATCTGCCGAAACGTGCCGTTACCATAGCCGGTCTCTTCGAGAAGTTCCCGCCTGGCGACTTTCTCCGCATCTGATTCGCCCGGTTCAAAAAGACCGCCGGGGAGTTCCAGACTAATGACACCAGCCGCATGACGGTATTGCCGAACCAGGACGACTTCGTTGTCAGCAGTAATCGGGAAAACAACGCAGTAATCGGGGCGTTCAAGCACGTAATAGGGATCGACTATTTTTCCGTCCGGCATACGACACTTATCGCGCCGTACCCTGATCCAGTCATCGGACAGGACACGATCAGATTCAAGAAGATCCCATTTCATCCGGTTGCCATCCCGCTATTCAAATACAACCTTACCATTCATTATCGTCTTATACACTTTGCCGGTAAGTTTGTAACCGACAAACGGAGAGTTCTTGGAACGTGACAGGAACTTGGCGGCGTTAACCGTCCACCGCTTTTCCGGGTCGATAATCGTAATATCGGCCGGAGTGCCATCTGACAGACTGCCACCGGGGGGACCAAGAGTACGGGCAGGATCATAAGTCATTTTGCGAATGGCATCGGCCCAACTTAAGTAGCCTTTGTCGATAAGAAACGTCTTGATCAAACCGACTGTGGTTTCCAGGCCAACCATACCGGGAGGAGCAACATCAAATTCGCAATCTTTGTCCTCATCGGTGTGCGGGGCATGATCGGAAGCGATACAATCGATAGTGCCATCTACCAAACCAGCCACGACCGCCTCGCGATCCGACTCGGTTCGTATTGGCGGATTAACACGCAGGTTGGTGTTGAACTCCTTGCCGATCTCATCATCGGTCAGAATCAAATGATGCGGCGTAACTTCGGCTGTCACCCGAATTCCCTCCGCTTTGGCCTGCCTTATGGCGTCAACGGCTCCTTTGGTCGACACATGCTGGATGTGGAGTCGGCTCTTGGTCAGTCTACAGAGGGCGAGATCGCGAAGGACTGCTATCTCTTCAGCCGCTGGAGGCGCACCCTTGAGGCCAAGTCGAGTCGACTGGAAAGACTCGTTCATCACTCCACCATCGCATAGATATTTGTCTTCGGCGTGCTGCATAACAGGAATATCAAACATTTTGGCATATTCAAGCGCCCGACGCATCATATTCGGGTCCTGTACATAGTTACCGTCATCGGTTATCGCCACCGCTCCCATTTTTACGAGGTCACCAATTTCTGCTAACTGCTTTCCCTCGATATTTTTTGTAATCGCGCCGACTACATAGACTCTTGCCGAAGCAGTCTTGGCTCGATCCTGAACAAATTTGACCGTTTCCTGATTGTCGATTCGGGGTGTTGTGTTCGGCATACAGCAGACGGAAGTAAACCCACCAGCCGCAGCCGCCCGGCAACCACTGTCAATCGTCTCCGCGCCCTCACGTCCCGGTTCGCGAAGATGCACGTGAATGTCGATCAACCCCGGTACGACCAGTTTATCGGTAGCATCAATAATCTGAGAGGTATCGAAGCTCTTAAGTTCCTTCCGAATGGCGACGCTGTCGACTTCGATTTTCTTAATCAGCCCGTCTTTGATAAAGACATGAGCGTCTTTTCCAAATCCCAGGGCCGGATCAATAACGCGGCCATTGCTTATCACCAGATCATATTTCTTGCTGGGCATTATTCCTCCTCCCCTTTACGGCCGGATAATAAGTAGAGAACGGCCATACGCACGGCCTGTCCATTGGTAACCTGATCGAGAATGACCGAGTTCTTTCCATCGGCAACCTCACTGGTTATTTCCACGCCTCGATTGATCGGTCCGGGATGCATAATTGTGTAGTTGCGGTTGAGTCGTTTAAGTCTTTCTTTCGTGATCCCGAACAGATTGGTGTACTCACGCTGAGATGGGAAAAGCCCACCCTGCTGCCGTTCAAGCTGAATCCGCATGATATTCACAACGTCGGCGCCTTCGAGGGCTTCATCTACGTCGGTGTAAACGTCGCAGCCAAATTGTTCCACATCGTAAGGAAGCAGCGTAGCCGGCCCGCACAACGCGACCGAGGCACCCATAGTTTTCAGTCCCCATATGTTCGAGCGAATAACGCGGGAGTGCTTGATATCCCCGACCAATACTACCCGGAGCCCTTTCAGCTTTTTGTATTTGTGACGTATCGTATACATATCCAGCAGGGCCTGGGTCGGATGTTCGTGGGAACCATCGCCACCATTGATAATGTTGGCGTCCATACATTGGGTCAGGAAATAAGGCGCACCCGTCGATCCATGCCTGACAACCACCATGTCGATTTTCATTGCTTCGATATTCTGAACGGTGTCTCTCAAAGATTCGCCCTTTTTTACCGAGGAAGTCGAGGTCGAGAAATTCACGATATCAGCCGAGAGTCGCTTCTCAGCCAGTTCAAATGAAATCCTGGTTCTTGTCGAGGGCTCGTAGAAGAGGTTTAGGATCGTGACACCGCGCAAAGTTGGCACCCGCTTGATGGTACGGTCAATGACTTCTCTAAATGTCTCGGCCGTATCCAGAATTAGTTGTATATCTTCCTGCGGGGTTTCTTCAAGCCCAAGCAGGTGTCGTGAACTTAGCCGACTCATTTTTTGTCCCCCTTGCTTTTAGAGGGTTTCGCTTTCGGGGATGGTTTCTTATCGCTTCCGAAGCTGCCTGATTTAACATGTGACACTGTATCGTCACCGTCTATTTCCGACAGGTGAACTTCAATCTTGTCAGTCTTGGCCGTGGGAATATTGACCCCCACAAAGTCAGCCTTGATCGGTAACTCACGATGACCGCGATCAACCAGCACCGCTAACTGAACGGTCTTGGGCCGGCCAAAATCCACGATCTGCGAAAGGGCCGCCCTGATGGTTCGGCCGGTAAAAAGCACATCATCGAACAGAATGACGTTACGATTAGCCAATTCAAACAGGATATCAGTCTGCTGCACTATCGGCTGATCCAGCTTGGAGTGAACATCGTCGCGGTACAACGATATATCCATCAGGCCAACCGGCACCTTGACGCCTTCAAGTTCCTCGATAAGCGCTGCCACCCGTTTAGCCAGGTGGGCACCACGGGTGAGGATTCCGATTATCCCCAGCGATGAGGGGTCGGTGTTGTGCTCCAGAATCTCATGAGTCAGGCGGGTAATTGCCCGATTCATTTTTTTTTCATCAAGTATCAACTCTGATTTAGTGGTCAAGAATATGCCTCCGAGTAACAATAGCATTGGCAGGTGACAGGACCGTATTGCGTCCGGTAATATAGAGGGAATTAGTAATTTTGGAATTCACAGTTAAACGTCCATTCCTTTAGTGACCTCACTGGATCACCTTAAAAGGTGAGCACCACGCGCTCGTTCTTTTTCATCCGGAAATCAATCCGGCTGTGGATAGGATTATAAGGGATATCTGATCTGAGTCAAGCGGACGCCCAAAAAAAGACGAGTATACTCGTAAGAGGAAAAGCCAGCCAAGTCGGACAATCTGGCCTTAGATTATTATGTTCGGTCAAACATTCGGTTCTGCTCAAATTCTGCCGCAGCAAACAAAGAGCTTTGCCCATCCTTGTCGAGAACAAGAACCCTGTCCGCCAGAGCCGACACTAACTGATCGTCATGCGTGATCACAACCAGACCAAGTTGGGCCTCTTTGAGCTTACGGGCCAGAGCTATAAAGTCGCCAACTCCTTCCGGATCGAGCCCGCATCCCGGTTCGTCAAAAACTATGAAATCCGGACCGAGAGCCATCACGACCGCAAAGGCCAGACGACGCTTTTCACCCGTGGAAAGAGTTAATGGTTCCCGTTGTGCGAAACCCGGCTGATCAAGGCCGACCGAGGACAGGAGTTCTTCAATATAGCCTGGCGGCAACTTTTTCCCAAAATTGGAGGGACCGTACTCAATCTCGCTCTTACAGTTCTCCAAAAAGAACTGCCGTTCCGGCATTTGCAGCGAAGCACTTATTCGGCCTCGCCCCTGCTCCACTCCAACCACTCTCCCCTGCCCGTCGAGTTTCCTGATACGCCCGGAGGTTGGTTGCAACAGTCCGGTCAGTAGGTACCCCAGGGTTGTCTTGCCAGATCCCGAAGGTCCCACGACACAGAGAACTTCGCCCGCGTGCAAGGCGACAGAAAGATCTTTGATGACCGTCTCCCCACCCGGATAACCAAAAGACATTTCAGACAACTCAATCGCATTTACAATCGACTCTTCGCGTGGGTAGCTTAGAGTTTGGCTGTTTGAACGCGACCCATCCCAGACCAGTCCCGCCCTGGCACAAATCTCCCGGTCTGCCAGAACAGCTTCCGGGGAGCCATCGGCCAGAAGCCTCCCCTGGTCCAATACCACCAGTCTCTGATACTGTCGGGCCACACTGAGATACTGGGTAATTCGTATTTCAGTAAGATTAGGTTTTTTGGAACGAAGAACCACAAGCTGTTCTTCCAGCATCGTTCGCCCCTCAAGATCGAGATAGGAGTCAGGCTCATCCAGAATCAGTATTTTTGGATTAGCGATCATAATCCCGGCCAGAGCCACCCGCTGTTTTTCACCGCCGGACAGAGAGTTGATCAATCTCCCTTTGAGGTGAGCGATACCGAGCGCAACGAGGATTTCATCAACACGGTCGCGCATATCATCGAGCGGAATCGACAGATTCTCCAGAGCGAAAGCCACTTCCTTCTCGACTGTAAGAGCCACAAACTGATTGTCAGGATTTTGAAAGAGCAGACCTATAGCTGTCGCAGAATCTCGATCCAGTCCAATTTGAAGGTCACCGCCAGTAGGTTTGACCAGACGACTGATAATGTGCGCCAGCGTAGATTTGCCACATCCGTTGCGGCCCATAACAGCTAACCCCTCTCCCGAAGCAATCTCCAGCGACAGCTTGTCCAGAGCGGGGCGATCATCATCGCCGTAACAAAAAGAAACTGAGCGCAGACTAATCATAAATAAAAGGCCGACGCTTTTCCAAACGCCGGCCAAACCAAACAACTTTGAAGATTTAGCTTCTCAAACAGACATCGAGATTTCGCACCGCCCCGACCTCGTCCAAGCGCTTGACAATTGTATTATGAGGCGCTCCCGTCACCATCTCCGGAGATTCTTCGACCTCTTTGGCGATGGTTCTCATTGTCTCAATAAACTTATCCAGCGTTTCCTTGGTCTCAGTCTCAGTCGGCTCAATCATCATTGCCTCCTGAACGATCAATGGAAAATAGACAGTGGGAGGATGAATCCCAAAGTCAAGCATCCGCTTGGCCATATCGAAGGTCCTAACCCCTTTTTTCTTCTGCCGATTACCGGAGAGAACAAACTCGTGCATGCAGTGTCCTGCATATGGCAGATCAAAACTATCCTTCAGCAACTCTTTGAGGTAATTGGCATTCAGCACGGCATTCTCGCTCACTCGCCGAACACCTTTTCCACCAAGAGTCCTGATATAGGCAAAAGCCCGGACCATGTTGGCGAAGTTACCAAAAAACGAATGCAGCCGTCCAATCGAGTGCGGGCGATCATAGTTGAAGAAAAGTTCACTCTTATCGTCTTTCTCCAGCACCGGATATGGCAAATATTTTCCAAGTTCTCGGATCACGCCAATGGCTCCCCCTCCCGGACCGCCACCGCCATGCGGAGTTGACATTGTCTTATGCAGATTAAAGTGCATCATATCGAAACCAACATCACCGGGTCGGAAGATACCCATGTTGGCGTTCAGGTTGGCTCCGTCCATATACATCAACCCGCCGTGAAAATGTACTATCTCAGCGATTTCCTTACAGTGGGTCTCGAAAATTCCGAGCGTATTGGGGTTAGTCAGCATCATGCCAGCAACTGTTTCATCCATCACTTCGGCCACTGACTCAGGCGCTATAATCCCCTGTTCATTCGACTTGATCTGGACAGTAGTGTATCCAACCGAAGAAACCGAAGCCGGGTTAGTCCCATGAGCTGAATCCGGGATTATTATCTTGGTGCGCGAGTCACCGCGTTCGCGATGATAGGCCTGCATTATCAGCAAACCGGCAAACTCTCCCTGGGCCCCGGCCACCGGCTGCAATGAGACCTGATCAAAACCTGATATCTCGCCGAGATCACTCATCAGACCATACATCAATTCCAGAAGTCCCTTGGAAGAACTGCAGGGCGCCAGAGGATGATGACACTCAAATCCCTTCAAGGAAGCAGCCGCGTCATTGCGCTTGGGATTGTATTTCATGGTGCATGAACCAAGTGGATAAAAACCCTTTTCAATATGATGGTTCTTAACCGACAAGGCCACGAAATGTCGCATTGTCTCCGGTTCCGTGATTTCCGGTAGCTCAGCGTCTTCATTCCGTCGAAACTGGTCAGGGATCATATCCAACAATTCAGTTTCGCCAGACTCGGTATCAGGCAGAGTGTATCCTCTGCGACCCGATACCGACTTATCGTAAATCAGCAGTCCTTCTTGCATTAATCCCAATCCTATAATCACTGTCCGGGCGCTTTGCCCACAAGTAGCTTACACAACTCGCGGTGGGGTGATCTTCAGATCGCCCACACAATCATGGCACCCCCGTCAGGTCTGAAGACCAGACGGGCACAACACACGGTAAACTCACTCCCGGGACAGGACATTAGTTAATCTTTTCCGTTTTGCCGTTCAATTTGTCTATCTGACCCTGAACCCATTCTGTTTCATCCGATTCAGGGAAGGTTTTCAGGAAGTCTTCGTACCGGCTTATAGCATTAGCAGTGTCACCTTCTTTGGCCTGTATATAAGCCGGCCAAATCAGGGCGTCCTCTTCGTAGATACTTCCTTTGAGATCGGCGGCCGCATTATCGTACTCGGTGACAGCCTCGTCCCGGTCGCCGGTGCGATAGTGGGCATCAGCAATTGCCATACGTCCGGCTCCCGACAATGAGTCAGTCGGCTCACCCGATGCGATAACTTTGTCGAACCACTCAATTGCATTTTCTTTTTTACCGCGGTACTTGTATTTGTCGCCGATTTTGAATGCTATTTCACGAGTGAACCCGGTCTCTATTTTTTCAAGCAGATCGTCGAGAGTACCTATGCCGTTGAGGTAATCTCTGATGGTCTGAAGGTATTCATCGGTATCAGCATACCCGACGACACGATCAATTTCGTTGCCGTCGGCACCGATCAGAACTGCCGTGGGGTATCCACTAACGTTATAGCTCTTGGCTAGATCAGTATCGACCTCGGCATTAACTTTTGCCAGGATTACCGTATCAGAGAAATAGGCGACCGCTTTTTCATCCCTCAACACGACCGTGTCGAGGCGTTTGCACCACGTACACCCATCGGTATAGAAGTCAACCAGAATCGCCTTGTTGCTTATTGAAGCTGCCGCTTTAGCATCGACAAAATTCGCATAATAAGGTGAACCGCTTGTTGTCACCAAATTTCCCTGCTCGGTTCCGCAGGCAACAATTATCAGAATCAATGCTACCGCCGACAAAGCCAAAAGACTTCTCATAGTACCTCCGTGAGATCGTTATATCATGCGGACCGCTGCATAGCCAACCGCCGCTATTATTTTTCTTCTTTTGCGGATCGCCATCCGGATCCGAGAGTGTTGTTCAAAATCTCCGTCGCTTCCTCTACCAGATGCGCTGGCACAGATATCTCAAATAGCTGGTCGCTGTTACTAAAGAACGAAGTCAGAGCCAGTCCGGCATTACCAAAAAAACCTGACTTGGACATCAACACCGACGGAATCTCGAACGACATAAGGGTTTCGTTGGCAAAATCGGCCGTAATCTTGTCACTGATATATCCTAACAATACCCAAGCCTGTTCAGTTTCAGTCACTTTGCCGATTTTGAAACCACAAACATTGCAAGTGGTGTCATCTTCGCTCAACTCAGCTCTACATTTGGGACACAACATCATTGACTGCCATTTTCTCAAGGGAACAAACCAAGCGTTCTATTTCTTCATCAGTGCGCTTCTCAGTGAGCGCAACAATCAGACAATCTTGCATATCGGGATACCAGCGTCCGGCATCGATACCGGGCAAAATACCCTCTTTCGTCATGGCCATTACAATCTCAGCAGCTGGATGAGGCGTCTTGATAGCCAGTTCTCGGACAAAAGGAGTGTCGAAGTACAGTGAGTATCCATCGAGCGAACAAATCTTACGAGCCGCTTGATGCGCTTTCTCCAGCGAAAGAAGAGCAACCTGCTTGAGTCCCTGTTTCCCCATTAATGATAAATAGACAGAAGCGGCAGTGGCACACAAGGCCTGATTGGTACATATATTAGAGGTCGCTTTTTCACGCCTGATATGCTGCTCTCTGGTCTGCAAGGTCAATACAAAACCGGGCTTCCCGTCCAAGTCCTTTGTGCGACCGGAAATCCGGCCGGGCATGAATCTGGCCAACTCCTGCCGGGCCGCAAAAAATCCCAGCAGTGGTCCGCCAAACGAAAGCGGGATACCAAATGGCTGGGCTTCACCGACAACTATGTCCGCCCCGTAAGCTCCCGGCGTTTTGGTAATAGCTTGAACTATCGGATCGGAAATGGAAATGAATTTCCCTCCGACTTTATGAATTATCTCGCCGACCGTATCCATGTCTTCAAGGGATCCAAAGAAATTTGGCTGGGCCACCAGAACGGCGGCAGTATTCTCGTCAACTAAATCAGCCAGCTTGGTCAGATCGCTCTGACCTCCTAAAATTGGAATCGGAACAATCTCCGCGCCCAATCCATCAAGGGTCGTTTTTATTACCTGTCGATATAGGGGATTCACAGAATCGGCGACAATTACCCGTGATCGCTTGGTAATCCGCATGGCCAGACAGAGAGCCTCCGCAGCCGCCGTCGCGCCATCGTACATGGAGGCATTCGCAATGTCCATGTCGGTCAGTCGACAGATATGAGTCTGGAATTCGTAAATCACCTGAAGTGTCCCTTGCGCAACTTCGGGCTGATACGGCGTATATGCCGTCACAAATTCGGGGCGAGTGATTATGGCATTAACAGCCGTAGGAATGAAATGATCGTACACCCCTCCTCCGGCAAAACAGGTAAGGGAATCGCTGGTGCCGTGTGCCATCCGCTCCATCTCGGCCATAAGTTCCATTTCACTCAGCGCCGGAATTTTCAGCTCCTGTTTGAGCCGAAGTTCATCGGGGATGTTACTAAAAAGTTCTTCGATATTAGTAACGCCGATTTTACTCAGCATTTCCCTTTGATCATCATCTGTGTTGGAAATATAAGGCATATGCTGTCTGCAAAAATCCTATTCTCAATTAAAAAGTAATTCTCTGGTCTCGTTTACCCAATTAGTTCTTTATAACCATCGGCCGTGAGCATTTGTTCAAGCTCGCTGACATTCGTGAGTTCCAGCTTTATCATCCAGCCGGTCGCGTACGGGTCGGAATTGATTATCATCGGCTCATCGTCAAGAGCGCTGTTTACCTCCGTTACTTTTCCTGACAACGGTGAATAAATATCAGAAACTGCCTTAACCGCTTCAATCGTCCCAAAAGCCTGCATCTGTTCAAGTTTGTCACCCACATTAGGCAGTTCTACAAACACAATATCACCCAATTCTCCCTGGGCATAATCGGTTATACCGATAGTGGCTACGTTTCCTTCGAGCTTGATCCACTCGTGTTCCTTTGTATATCTCAATTCAGCCGGTATGTTCAATCTGTCCTCCAAGTCTACTTGTCGGTGATGATTTTTTCGGTTTTGGCCTCTTCAGTTGTTGCATCGGCCGTCGGATTTTCAGCTGGTCTCTTCATGGTGACACCTTTTTTTTCACCCGGTCCTGTATCGGTTTTTCTTTTTGGGTAGTCATCCAGAAAGTTATTGTCATAGGTTCCCGCCATGAAGTCGGGATTCTTCAATATCTCTTTGTGAAATGGAATCGTCGTCGGAACACCCTCAACAATGAACTCTCTAAGAGAACGATCGAGTCTGACCAGAGCTTCCTTTCGAGTTCTTGCCTTTACGATGAGCTTGGCAATCATCGAATCATAGTTGGGTGGAATGTGGTATTTTGTATACGCGGCTGTGTCTACACGAACTCCGGGACCACCCGGTTTGTGAAGCGCGGTAATCTGGCCCGGGGTAGGTCGGAAGCCTTTTTCCACATCTTCGGCATTGATCCGGCATTCGATGACAGCCCACTTATGTACCAGGTCTTCCTGACGGTAGTTTAGCCGTTCTCCCATCGCCACCCGCAGTTGATCCTGAACCAGGTCAACTTCGAATGCTTCTTCGGTTACCGGATGTTCCACTTGTATTCGTGTATTCATTTCCATGAAATAGTAATTGAGATCACTATCCACCAAAAATTCAATCGTACCGGCTCCACGATAACCGACCATCCGAGCGCCTTCGACAGCAGCCTTACCCATGCGCTCCCTCAACTCATCGGTCATTAAAGGCGACGGTGTCTCTTCAATCAATTTTTGGTGTCTTCTCTGGATGGAACAATCTCGTTCGCCAAAGTGGAAGCAATTGCCGTGAGTATCACACATCAATTGGATCTCCACGTGATGCGGTCCAATGATGAGTTTCTCAAGATAAAGGTCGGGATTCCCGAATGCATTTCCGGCTTCTGCCGAAGCAAGATGGAACCCACGTTCAAGTCCCGCATCATCACGACAAATCCGCATCCCCTTGCCACCACCACCTGATACCGCCTTGAGGATGACTGGATAGCCCATTTCGCGAGTCAATTCCAAAGCTTCCTCAAACGAACTGACGATTCCTTCGGACCCTGGAATAGTCGGTACGCCAGCCTTTTTCATCATCTCTTTGGCATTTATCTTGTCACCAAGTTTGCGGATCTGGTCCGGAGTAGGACCAATAAAAGTTATGCTGCAAGACTCGCAGATCTCGGCAAACTCGGCGTTCTCAGCCAGAAATCCATAACCGGGATGAATGGCTCCGGCATTGGTGATCTCGGCGGCGGCAATTATTCTTTTGATATCCAGATAGGAATCTTTCGATGGCGCTGGGCCGATACAGACATCTTCATCGGCAAAACGGACATGGAGCGCATCCCGGTCTGCTTCGGAATAAACGGCTACAGTCTGCAATCCCAATTCGCGACAAGCGCGAATCACCCGTAAAGCAATTTCGCCTCGGTTAGCTATAAGTACTTTGTTAAACAACGACATTCCTCCGGGTTTATAACCTCGGTGAACCGGTTAAAATTCGCTCAAATACACAGGCGGCAATATAATCGAATCCAAAATAAATGACAACAGGGAATACGCCAAACTGGTGATCCGCCTCAAGAGATAACCTTATGATTTGCAAGAAAAAGGGAGCGGTTAACCGCTCCCCGAGAATTATCTAATGTTGAACCCGAAGCAATGCTAATATTTTTGGAGGTCGGACTGGGGGTCGGCGCTTTCACTTTCTGAACCGCCCTCTTCCAAGTCG
>JAUXBO010000247.1 GCA_030619345.1 Candidatus Zixiibacteriota bacterium
ACTGGAACAGTCCCGAAGAGCAAGAAGCAGCACTCAAAAACGGCTGGCTGTTCACCGGTGACCTGGGTTCTGTCGATGCCGACGGCTATCTTTACATCGCCTCCCGAAAAAAAGATATCATCAAGGTGGGCGGTTTTCGAGTGAGTGCCAAAGAAATCGAAGAATGCATTCTCGAAGAACCTCGAGTACAGGAAGTAGCCGTCGTGGGCGTACCCGATCCGATTCTGGGCGAAGCCATCAAAGCCTTTGTAGCAACCAAAATTGATTGCCGGTTGGAGACAAAAGAGATTAAGGACCATTGCCAGTTGAGGTTGTCGTCTCGCAAAACCCCCACCCACGTTGAGTTTGTCGATTCGTTGCCAAAGCTAAAATCGGGCAAGGTCGACCGCTCAAAACTCGGTAAGTAATCTCAAAAAAACTGAAAATAAATTACCCCGGGCTTAGTTCGCTTTTGTAGGCGGTTGCGTTACCCTCAGCTAATTGGTATGATATCATAGATTCAATTAGTAACCTTGCTTGGAGGTATCCCGAATGTACAAGTCCGTCCTATCAATACTGTTGTCGACCGCCCTGCTGCTGTCCTTCGCCACACTCACAATAGCCGACGACTACCTGGAAAATCTCACTGAGAATAAACAAGTCCACGGCTTCAAAACCGCAGCGGTATATGAAAACGGTATCGGCAAAGCTATGGGCGCTCGGTTTGTGTCGAAAGACTATGGCTATATTCTCGACGTGCTGCGAATCCAGTCCGTTCCCCAGGCATTCTTCTGGATCAAAACACCGCCGACTTCCAGCAAAGGCGAACCGCACGCCTGCGAACATCTACTTCTTGGCAAAGGCAATCGTGGCCGGCATGTTGCCGCTCTAGAAGATATGGCTCTGTCAAGCAGTACGGCGTACACCGCCCAGACCAGAACCTGTTATCACTTCAATACAGTAGCGGGCGCCGACGCCTTCTACAATGTTTTTGAGACCAAACTACAGGCGTTGCTTCATCCTGATTTTACCGATGAAGAAATCCGCCGGGAAGTATGTCATGTCGGCGTGACTGAAGACCCGGAGACAGGTGAACTGTCCATCGAAGAAAAGGGAACTGTTTACACCGAAATGGTAAGTGCCTTTGAGAAACCCTGGTACTACACCTATGGCACGATGGATGAACTTGTTTACGGTAAATCCCACCCACTGACTAACATCTCCGGCGGACATCCCGACGTGATGCGGACTATGACCCCCGATGATATGTGGAGTTTTCACCGGGCGACCCACCACCTGGGCAATATGGGTGCTGTCGTTTCCATCCCATCTGAGATCGATCTCGATTCTTTCTTATCGCAAATGCAATCCATGCTGGCCCGCTGCCAGAAGATGAAAGAGAATGTCCCCAATCCTACTATTCGAGTCCAGAACCTCCCCCCACCCAAAATGGCTGAACCCGGAAAAGTCGTTGTCACCTCTTATCCCAGTCGCAACGCTGAAGACCCCGGCTATCTATCGCTGCAGTACCCTTCGACCCTGAAACTCACTGAGCAAAATCAATTCATGCTTGATCTGTTTCTGGATGTTTTTGCCAATGGCCAGACCTCAAACCTATACAACGCCTTCATAAATTCAAAAACCCGTCGCATTGATATCGGTGGCAGGGGGTTGTGGGGCGGCTACTCTGACGATCTGAATGTGGCTGTATATTTTGGGATGAGCGGCATCAAGAACGAAGCCATCACCGAACCCATGCTAAGAGAGATCAAGGATTTGATTCTCGATGAGCTTCAATTGGTGCATGACTACCCCGACGGTTCTCAAGAATTGGTAGCGTTCAATGAGCGAATAAAGAGCGTTCTGGTTCAGAACCGAAAACAGAGGGAAAACAATCTTAACTCCCCTCCTATGTTTGGATTTCGCAGTGGACCGGCTGGCAGGTGGGTTGGCCTGCTCATGGAAGTGGAAAGCCGTTCCGGCTTCCGTAAATCGCTGGTCTTGAAAAACGATTTCGAATTTGCAGAAAAAGCGCTGACTGAGACCAAAAACATTTGGCGTAATTACATCGATACCTGGAATCTTCTCACTGTACCGCCATACATAGTAGGCGCAGGTCCCAATGCTGAGATGCTCGACAAAGCGGCACAACAAAAGGAAGCCCGACTGGCGGCCTATGTCGATGACTACAAAAAGCAGTATGGTACGAACGATATGCAACTGGCCGTTGCTCGGTACAAAGAAGCTTTCGATACGAAAACAGCGGAACTCGATGCCCTTGAGAGTGGCGACAAACTCCCTGACTTCGTCGATGATCCCCCGCTAACACTCGATGAGCAACTTCAATATGAGCAGTTGACCCTCGCCGGAGACATCCCCCTGCTCGCCTCGACTTTTGACAACATGACTTCGGCCACTCTCTCAATGTCAATGAGGATGGACGTGGTACCCGAGTCGCTGCTGGTCTACCTTCCCCTCTTGCCCCGACTCCTGACCGATATCGGCGTAACAATCGGCGATGAAGTCATCCCCTTTGAGGAAATGAACGAGCGCTTGCGCCGTGAAATCTTGAGATTATCGGCTGGATACAACACCGGCATGCAGCGGGATCGTATCGAGTTGACAATCACCGGTAAAGGTGGCAACCTCGCTGAACTCAAGAACGCCATCGAATGGATGGGAGCCTCGCTCTATTCGCCCTACTTGAGCAAGAACAATATCCTTCGCATTCGCGACATTGTTGATCAGGCGTTGCTGTCATATCGCAACCGCACCAAGGGTTCCGAAGAAAGCTGGGTGAACGACCCGGCCGATGCCTACCGCTACCAGAACAACCCATTATATCTGGCCACCAATAGTTTTCTTACCGAACAAAATCTGATGCAGCGACTTAAGTGGATGCTCACGGAGCCACTAACCAGTTCCGATGCAGAAAGCGGAAACCGCTTCCTGGCGGTTCTGGCCAGGAAAGGGACCGGCCTCAACCGTGCAGCGCTCACAGATATGTTGACAGCTTTAGAAACCGAGCAATCATCGGCGCCATCTGAATTACTCGCGGCGCTGTCTCAATTATCCACCGACGGCCACAAGACTATCATCGAAATCCTGAAGCAGTTCAAGACAATTCTTCCCGATATCCCCGATGCCAACCTGAGCGGAGACTTTGTCTATCTCTGCCGTCAGACCGCGACCGACCTAAACCGACAGCCAGAAACAGTTCTCGGCGCGATGAAACATATTTTAAGCCTGATCCAGAAGACCGACAACGTGCGCCTGAGCATTGTCTCCAATGAAGCAGATCGTAATCTGGCCATGCCGGATATTGAGTCCCTTCTCTCCGGCTTGGACTCAGAGAGTCAATCAGTTCGAGAGAACTACGTGGACGACGAACGGATTGTGGAACGCGTCCGCTCGCGCCACAAAGGCATAGACGATCCCGTGTACGCCGGACTTATATTTGACGGCACTCGCAACGGCACACTAATTTTCACCGCCCAAAACACCGGCGAGTTTGATACCAGTGACTCTGCTATCCTGAAAGGTCTGGCGGGAAAATTGTATACCGGCTATGGCCCCCACGGATTGTTTATGAAAACCTGGGCGGCCGGTCTGGCCTATAGCAACGGCTATCGGTATTATGAAAATACCGGTTACGCACGCTATTACGCCGAGCGATGCCCCGATGTAGCCGAGACAATGAAATTCGTCGTGGGTGAACTCAAGAACGCGAAGCATGATCCCGGTTTGAAAGACTATGCTGTTGCCCAAATATTTAGAAGTTCGCGGGCGCCATCAAGCTATGAATCTCGCGGCGCAACTATGGCCTCCGACATAACCGACGGATTCACGCCTGACGTTGTACGCAAGTATCGCCAGAAAATACTTGAAGAGCGCGATACTAAAGGCATCTATGACCAGATTCACAACCGGATGGAGGACGCCTACGGCTCGGTTCTAATCGGATATGGGAAGCCGTTGGCGGAATCACAGGATGGTATCTTCTTTCTTATCGGACCCGAAGCTCAGTTTGAGTCATTGGAAGAATATATCAAACAGACCGAAGGGGAACAGCCGATTTACCGCCTCTATCCGCGAGACTACTGGTTGGTGACGGAATAACGATATAATCAAAGGATATTAGATCACTACCAAACGGA
>JAUXBO010000128.1 GCA_030619345.1 Candidatus Zixiibacteriota bacterium
TGCTTCAGCTATTTTCGTTCGGCCAGTTTGCCTTTCAGTCGCTCGATCACTTCTACCGGTGAAGGGTCAACTTCGCGAAGAACAGCCAGATAATACGACACAAAATCACCCAATTGGATCAAGCTGAAGACACGCTCAAGCGGATCATCGCCACGGGAGTAGATATCGATAACTTCGACTTCAAGTCCCTCGATTATCTCTTTGACGATATCCATCCGTGCTTTGATCTGGGCATGGTCGGACAGATCGCGCAGCACGATCACAATCAGATTCTCGGAAATCTCTTTGGTATCTTCATACCAACCGACCAGTTCGTTATGATTGAACTCAGCAAACTGGTTAGCGAAAGCCAGCATTTTCGAGTTTTCACAAATCTGACCTTTCCAACGCACACCGACAGTGTCAATGAGGGTGGGGCCGGAGTAAATAATCGGGAGCTTTCCGTGCAAACGCTCGGCCAGCTTCTTGGCCATGTTCTTTTCGGCGGGATAATCTTCAATATAATTATCTCGATAGGCCTTTAATTTGTTGGCGACCAACTCGATATTTTCAGTAGCGCCGTTCACCAGACCAATCTTTTCCAGGAAAAGAACTATCATGGCAAACGAATAGCCCAACGCCGCGCGCGGCTGCATGCCGGTGGGGGTCATACCGAGCGGAATCTCATTTAATTCGGCAACTTCATTGAGCATGCCGCCGGTACTGATCGCGGCCAGCATTGCTTTGCGACTCAGGGCGTCATCAAGAGCCGACAGAGTTTCTTCGGTATTGCCGCTGTAAGATGAGATTATCACCAGCGATTCATCATCCACGTATTCCGGCAACTCATAATGTCGACAAACTTCAAACGGTATCTGGAGCTTATCCCGCAGGAACGAACGTACCAGATCTCCACCGATTGCCGAACCGCCCATTCCGGCGATAACAATATTCTTAATATCAGAAAAATTATCAGTCTCAACCTTCCACCGCTTGGCGATCCTGATGGAATCTTCAAGATGTTCCGGGAGATCAAAAATCCTGTTGTACATGTTGTCCGGGTCGGTCTCGCGGATCTTCTCTATGTCATTTAAAACAGTCAAGATTGTATTCCTAAGCTTCGAGTTACTTTTTTGTAATTGCCAGACTATACGTAGACAGCCTGTCCATCACTTCCTTTATACTATTGCTTTCAAGAACCGATTCGGCAAGAATTCTCGCCCGTTCTGAATCAACCCGACTGATCAAGCGACAGGTGTCGACAATCCGATTCGGATTGATCGAAAGCAAATCAACTTCCATCCCAATAAAAAGAGGCACGGCCAACGCGTCCCCGGCAACTTCGCCACAAATTGAGACCGGTTTGCCATGCTTTTTACAAGCCTTCACAGTTTGCTGGACCAGTTGCAAAACCGAAGGGTGTAACGGGTTATAAAGCCGAGCCACCTTATTGTTCAGTCGGTCTGCAGCCAGCGTGTACTGGGTCAGGTCATTAGTGCCGATTGAAATAAAATCGGCGCTAATTGCCAACCGGTCGGCCATCAGGGCCGCCGAAGGTACTTCTACCATAATACCTATTTGTATCGCATCGTCAAACTCGATTTTGTTCTTTTTCAGGTTCTGTTTTACCTGGCCAATTAGTTTCTTAGCCTGTTCAAGTTCACCGATATCAGATATCATGGGAAGCATTATCCGGAAACAGCCCTGTTTGGAGGCGCGCAGGATAGCCCGAATTTGAACTTTAAAAAGTTCCGATAACTCCAACATTGGTCGTATTCCCCGCCAGCCAAGGGCAGGATTGTCCTCATCGGGCCAGATATTGTGAGCCGACAGCTTATCATAGCCCAGGTCGAAGGTTCTGATTACAACCGGGGATCGACCAAATTTTTGCGCGATTTGCGAATAATACTCGTATTGCGCTTGTTCATCAGGGAATCCGCCGTAACTCAAATAGAGAAACTCTGTACGGTACAATCCGACCGGTATTTGCCGAGAAGCCAGCAGCTCATCGGCCGGTCCCGAGAGCGAGAGATTGGCACCTACGCCGACAGTTTTGCCGTCGCGGGTGACCGGGGGAAACTTGGCCAGGCGTTTGATCTTTGAGAGCGTACTGGGGCCATGTTTTCGTTTCTTCTTTTGATATTCAGTCCAATCCTCATCGGTTGGATCGATAATCAACTCTCCGGTCGTCCCGTCCAAAATCAAACGGCAGTTACCGGGAATCCGGTCCCAACCCTTGGGCGCCAGGATAACAGGGAGCATCAGGGCACGAGCTATGAGGGCCATGTGCGAATTAAGACCGCCTTCGCTGACCACAAATCCAATCGCCTTGCGTTGTCGATAGCTGATAATGTCACCCGGAGTAAACGACTTACCTACAAGGATTGTGTTAGGGGAGAATTTCAGATCGCATTTTTCAGAGCCTGAGAGATAAGACAGGACGCGGGATGCGACCGCCTCTATGTCGGTGGCCATCTGTTGGAGGTATACGTCTTTTGACGAAACCAACGGTCGCACTGACTCCTGAATCAGCAGGTTGTAAACAAAGCCGGAGTTGCGCCGTTGTTTGACAATCTCCGTCTCGACTTTTTTGAGAAATTCGGAATCTTCGGCGATCATCAACTGGGCATCGAATATTTTTGCGATGCCACCGCCCATCTTTTTCCCAGCTGAATCACGCAACTCGGTGAGTTCGGTAACCGTCTCTTTCACGGCTCGGTGCAGGAGTGTGATTTCGGCGCGTGCCTTGGAAGCGGCAATAGGGATTTCGGCTATTTCCACTTCGCCCGGTGAGACAATTCGGGAGTGCCCCAATACGATTCCCGAAGATATAACTGAGCCTTTTATCTGGCGTCTTTTTGCTATCATTCTTTCAGCCTGTATAGGACTCCCGTTGATTTAGGTTATAAGAGAAGTAAGAATACGAAAGAATCTAAGGCAAGTTGAATATCAATTCGTTTCGCTGAAACCTGCGGCGACAACCTTTTTGATAGCTTCCAGCGCCTCGCCTTCATCAGGTCCGTCAACCTCAACTAACAAACTGGCCCCATGTTCTGCTGCAAGCATCATAACCCCCATAATTGATTTTCCATTAACTCTCAAGTCTTCTTTGGTAAAGAAAATCTCAGACTTGTATCTGGAGGCGGTTGTGACCAGCATGGCCGAAGGCCGTGCGTGAAGGCCAAGTTTGTTGACAATAGTGACAGTTGTAGTAATCATGCAAAGTCTTCAGTAAGTGTAAATCTTTTGCCGGATAATTCACGGACAACACCCTTTAACTCAAGGGCCAGTATAAACTCCATCGTATCGGAAACCGGAAGCTGTACAGAGCGGGATATCTTGTCAAGCTGAATTGGTCCATCGACAAAAAGATCAACGATTTTCCTCTCAGTATCAGTCATGTCCGGCAGTTCGACAAACTTCCGCGCGATCACTTCGCGCCGCAGTCGGGGCAGTTCCTCGAATATATCCTCTACCGAGGTCAGCAAACGGGCGCCCTGCTTGATGAGATTATTGGTTCCGATAGCGCTCGAACTAATCGGATGACCGGGTACGGCAAAAAGTTCTCGGCACTGGTCAAGAGCATGACCGGCGGTGAGTAAGGCTCCTGATTTTTGACCGGCTTCAATCACTACCACTCCTGAGGAGAGCCCGGAGATTATTCGATTTCGCTCCGGGAATGAGGCTCGGTCGGGAGCGGTGTTTGGCAGATATTCGGAGTAGATGGCACCGTTGTCTTTGATTTGCTCGGCAAGACCCTTGTTTGTGGGCGGGTAGACGATATCCAGCGAAGATCCCCAAACGGCAATCGTCCGTCCGCCTGCCTTCAACGCACCCTTGTGAGCGGCGGAGTCGATCCCGTCAGCCATGCCAGAAATTACGGTAATTCCGGCCCGGGCCAGATCGGCAGCGAGATTAGATGCAAGATTCCTGCCTTTTTCCGAAGCTTTCCGGGTGCCGACAATTGCAATTGTACTTTCACTCTCGGTCAGTTGCTGGCCAACAGAAAACAGCAGGGGCGGGGGCGAACTGATTTTTGACAGCAGGAGAGGATAGTCAGGCTCACCCAGGAAATTAACCGACCAGCCCAGTTGAACCACTCGGGCGGCATATTCTGTGGCCTTGTCAGCATCCTGCTCGGACTTGATGTCCGAAGCGATCTTTCGTGAAATCCCGGGGATTTTCTCAAGTTTGTGAATCGGAGCTCTGAGGGTTTCCCCGGCATTCCCGAAGGCGTTAGTGAGCCGCTCAAAACGTCCGCGACCTATTCCCGGAATACGAAGGAGTGCGATAGCGTTGGCAAGCCGCCCTTTATGATCTTTGTCGGTCAAGCTCTTGTTCTATCCTCTGAAGGAATGTTTTTGTCCCCTGTCCAGCCACCGCTGATATAAAAATATAATCATCGGGGTAGTGTTTCGATACTTCTTTGAGATCACTTTCTGAAATCGTATCACTTTTGGTGATTGTAATTAGCGAAGGGCGTTTGAGGAGGGCAGGGTCGAATTTACCCAACTCCTCTTGAAGGGTTTTGACAGTTTCAGAAATATCCAATTCGTTAATATCCACCACATATATGAGTAATCCGGTCCGCTGAATATGCCGAAGGAACTGATGTCCCAGCCCTTTACCTTCGGCAGAACCCTCAATAAGACCCGGTATGTCAGCCATTACGCAGGACTTAAATTCCCGAAGTTTTACTATTCCCAGCTTAGGTCGCAAGGTTGTGAACGGATAGTCGGCGATGTTAGGTCTGGCGGCTGAAAGAGCAGCCAAAATTGTAGATTTACCCGCATTTGGTAATCCGACCAGTCCGACATCGGCCAGTAATTTCAACTCCAGGGCCAGCCGGAGCTTATCGCCCTGGCGACCATCCTGTGCTTTTCGTGGTGCCTGATTGGTTGGGGATTTGTAGTAGGCGTTGCCATGACCACCTTTGCCGCCTCGGGCCAGTACAAATTCGCTGTTCGGCTCATCGAGATCAATGATGATCTGATCGGTGTCGCGGTCTCTTATTATTGTTCCCACCGGCAGGCGTAGAACTGTATGCTCGCCGGATTTTCCGGTCTTGAGACCGCCCGAACCCGGCTGCCCGGCCCGTGCCCGATATTTTCTTTTGTACCGATAGTCCAGCAGCGTTGTCAGGTGATGGTCGCCGATCACGCGAATATCACCCCCCCGCCCGCCATCACCACCATCGGGTCCCCCCTTGGGGACAAATTTCTCCGTGTGGAAGGAAACACAGCCGTGGCCGCCGCAACCCGCTTCAACTTCAATTTCTACATAATCCAAAAACATTTGGGACAATATCCGATTTACGGAGACAAATGTCAATCAGGCAGTTACCGCCCGGAAGATTCGATAAGCGCACTTCATCTTGACAAAACGGAGATGTTGGACGGGTGGCCCACCATTTATGGTGGGTTCATACTTACCAATAAATATTGAAATTACTCTGACGGATTCTGTCAGTGTCCCATTCTATCTTGGTGTTCTAACAAACATGATTGTTCAATATTTTGTGGCTGGTGTACGTCCTCGTGCATCAGCTTTTGTTCTCTACGAATATCAAAATGTTGGCAGACGGGGACGTCCGCCAATTACTCATCTCGCCATTAATGCCTCCCTGAGCACACAGGGAGGCTTTTCTTGTGGGGGATTCGATTCAATTACCAACATTTTTATTGATCTGGGAGATTGACGCCCATATTGCAAAGGCCTATATTCGACCCGTGCGAAACATAGGTGGAATGAAATAGTTTGCCAGGAATAAACCAGCGCAAGAGAGAGATTTACGAGGAATCATCAATGTTCCTCGGGCGGGTCTGTGTCCGGCTTGGCTTCAAGCCGAACGTTCTCACCGTGCTTTCGGTCGTCTGCTCAATCGTCGCCGGAATATTCTTCTGGAAGCAGGAGATGCTGTGGGGCGTCTTCTGGATACTCATGACCGCGATAACGGATATGCTCGATGGTTCCACCGCCCGTGCCGGGAATCTTGGCACCGTTTTTGGCGGTATATCTGACCATGTTCTTGACCGCTACGGTGAGTTCTTCATTCTGGCCGGTATAACTTTATCGGGGGCGGTACATCCCGGGTGGGGCCTGTTTGCTCTGTTTGGGATGTTGGTCGCCAGCTATACTCGGGCCACGGCAGAATCAATTGGCAAGAGAAAACTGTGCCGTGGGAATTATGGGGAGGACCGAAAAATTTATTCTCATCATCGGTGGCTCCATTATCGAGCACTTTCTTCCGACCGGTACCTGGCCTATGGGCGGGTGGCTTGAACTGGCCCTGATTATTGTGGGGCTGACTTCAACTATCACCGCTATTCAGAGACTGGTTTATGCCCGCAAAGTTCTGGGGGATCGCAAAGAAGTTTGATGCATCCGCATAAACCAGTTCCGTGAAACCTGAACCATTTTATGGCAATCCGGTTATAAATGGTACTATCTGAAAATCAACTCACCGGGAGAATAAATTGCTCAAAAGAAACGCTCTAATCTTCATAATCCTAATAGCACTAACCACCGGCTGCAGCCAGTTGGGGATTTTGTCAGACAACGATAAATTGGCTGAGTCAACCATTACCGGACCGGTGGAGGGTACCTACTATTTCCGCGTACCTGGAGTGGGAACCGTGCTGCAGGAGTTTTATGGCTACTCGCAGGATCAACAGCTTTTCAAGATGTGGTCACTTGAATTGCTGGAATACAATGTAACCTGTCCATCCAATCCCTGCGAAGAAATCATTCCGCTTCAGGTTGATAACCAATGGGTTTACGATATTAGATTCTTTGATTCCCTCGGCAACGAGACTGCTGCACTGATCGATACCAGCTATGTCGGACGGGATACCA
>JAUXBO010000288.1 GCA_030619345.1 Candidatus Zixiibacteriota bacterium
TCATAAACTGTCTGACCGACAAGATACTCACCGCCTATATCCCCCTCTTGGAAGTTCTGCCCAAATATCAGGGACAGGGAATTGGAAAAGAGTTAGTACGGCGGCTATTGGATCGCCTCGGACCGATCTATATGACCGACATTGTCTGCGACGAGGAACTTCAGCCATTCTATGAAAAGTCCGGCTTTAGGTCCTACTCAGCGATGATCAAACGCAATTTCAAATGCCAGGACGGTTCTGTCGATTAGACATCGCCTGATTTATCACGACGGTTCATCATCTCCATATACAGATTCAAGTACCGGTTCTCTATTTTGACATTCTCAGCAGTCGCTTTGTTAATGTCACGAAGTGATACAATACCGATAACTTTTTCGCCGTCCACTATCGGAACGTGCCTTATCCAGTTCTTGTCCATGACACCAGCGATATAGTTGATATCATCTTCCGGGAGACCAACTATCAGTTCAGCAGTCATTACTTCTTCAACGTTGCATTTTCTGTAGTCACCGCGGGTCTCGTGGATTTTTTTGAAGATATCCTTGTCGCTGATAATGCCGACCAGTTTGCCGACACCGTTAAGAACCGGCAGGCATCCAATCCCGTTGTCGATCAGCAGATCCATTGCTTTTTCCAGACTGGCATCAGGCGTGGTAGTTATCAGTTTCTGGTCCTTGGTTTCCAATAGTGTCCTTACAAACATTATATCCCTCACTTTGTGAATATTATCAATAGCGGTACGCTAACAAGAGTACCATTACAATATAGAGCCTTAGATTTCCTCTGACAAGCGAAAGATAATCCTTGCCATACGAAACAAAAACAGCTCGTACTGACGCCAAGCGGAACCAAATGGAATAACCGCGCCGCCAGCAAATCCTGCGAATTATTTGCGAAATCACCCGGAATTACCGATATTATCAGTACATAATGACTCACCGAATGGGAAGATTATTTAGCTGCTTGCAGATTATGAAGTTACTAAAAACACCAAATCGCTGCCTCTTTATCGCTGTTACCGTATGGCTGGGAACTCTTGTAGTCCTGTCTGGTTTTTCCATGACTGTGTCGGCTGGACAGATGATTTCATATCAAGGCAGGCTCACCACTGCGGGCGGGACAGTCCTGCCGGATGCAAACTACGAGGCCGTCTTCTGGCTGTACCCGGACTCGACAACTGCGGTTCCCGTGTGGGCGGAGACTGCTACGATTACAACGACAAACGGGTTGTTCGATCACCTGTTGGGCTCAATTTCCCCGCTGCCGATAGATCTGACCCAAACCGGAGAAGTACTCTATCTTGAGATACAAATAAACAGTGAGTCCCTGTTTCCAAGAACAAGACTCACGGCCGTCCCCTACTCCCTGTCAGCCGCGAATCTCCAGGCTCGAGATTCTACCAACAGCGTGACAATCGTTACCGACGGCAACCGGGGATTGATGACCTTTCTTGATCCTGCCACCGGTGACTCGGTTATCACCTTGAGATCAGACTTAGCAGGCGACAGTTCTGTAATTCTCCCTGAAGGCGCTATCTCTTCAATCGAGATCAGCAACGAACCGGGGGCAACCTGGAATTTGGAAACAAGTATCATCAGTCTGAGCACTGGCGATATGTCAGACCTCGTTGTTATCTCAGTAAAGATTCCGGAAGAAGGCTACATTGTGCTTTATGGCAAATGTTACGTTATGTTGAGCGGCACAACCGGTGCAAACGGCGCCCAGATTCAGATCGATGATACCCAGGGAGGTGTCGCCCACTTTCCTTACTATCAGCAGGTAGGCCTAAGTGGATTCGTGAATACCGGTCTGAATTATTTCCCGGTCATGACCACCAGGGTATTCTATCTTCCGGCCGGGTCTTACGACTTCAGGCTCGAAGGACTCGCTACTCATTCTGCGCCCGCTATTGCCGAGTCGTGGGATCATATTCTGGTAGCACAATACTTCCCCACCGATATTTGGTCTTCCGGACGATCTCCGGCAATGCAGTTTGACCCAAACACCAAAAGTGCCGAGTCGGTTTTATCACCTGAAGAAAGATATAAAAGCGCCAAGAAGTCCAAAGACAAAGACTGATATCTGGACGTTTGGACGGGACAAGTTACTTCAAATAAATCATTTTTCGTGAGTCCTGCTCACCACATACTCTCAATTGGTAAAAATAGACGCCACTGGCCACAGACTTACCATCCCGATCCCGGCCATCCCATTTTACCTCATGCGAGCCCATCATGTAGATCCCCGAAGCTAACTTGGCCACCTTCCGACCGAGACCGTTGTAGACATTTAACTCTATATGAGCCGTAACAGCCAAATCAAAATTTATGGTGGTAGCAGCATTGAACGGATTCGGATAGTTTGCTTTGAGAACGAATAACCCTGGCAGTTGCGGCACGGGCTCGGGAGTCCCCTCGCTCCATGAAGGATGCCTGAACAGATCAATCGCACTGCCGTCAGAAACGGCTATCATATCGCTGTCGACATCTATCATAACGCCGGGCCAGTCATTGGACCAGACAAGTTTGGGTCGTTGTTCTCGCATATTATAGATGCCCACACCTTCGTATCCAACGGTGTACATACTGTCACCAAAAAAACTGATATCGGAAACAGCAAGATCGAGATTGAACACAGTCTCAACAGTAGGTTCCTCAGGATTGGTGATGTCAAGCCAGGTCACAACTTTGTCCTGAATGATCCACAGCTTGCCAAACCGAACGAACATCTCCGATGTGTTGCGAAATACGCTAACGCTGGTGAGCAACGACCGAGTTAAATCCTCGTTGATAAGATGCACCCACAATGTTCCCTTACTGGTTATCACATACAGATTCCGACCATCAATGGCAAACGTCTCGATCCTCCCGATATATGACCAACGCCCGATATACTGCATATTGCCGGAATTCGAAACAGTGTATGCTTCAAAAAAATGTTCTTTGGCAATAAGAATAAAACGAAGAGAGTCCCCGAAAGATGGATCACTTAAGTACAGTCGCGAGAATCCGAGCGA
>JAUXBO010000240.1 GCA_030619345.1 Candidatus Zixiibacteriota bacterium
CGACAATTTCCCGCCGGACGCGTACATCCGTATCATTGAATCGGAGTCGCAATGCTCCGATCGCATCTTCATCGCTAATCAGACCAATCACAAAAATGGCGTTGCGTATAACATACCATTTTGAATCCGGCAGTTCCAGACGGCTGTCATCCCGCTCAAAAACCGTATCATCATTCAAAATCTGCGAACATATCTTTAGCGCTGGCTTGCCCATTTCAGAAAGGGTCTTAAGAGCATGCTGACGGACCGCACGTTCCGGGTGTGTAATAATCTCAGTCAGTGCCAGAGCTACTTCCTCAGAACCGATATTTACAAAGATATCTTTGAGAAGACTGGCCACACCGAAGTCAGCCTTGACCAATTCATCTATCAGGCGACCAAGAACTTCACGCCGGTTAAGGTTGACAAATACCTGCTTTATGGCCATCGAATCATAAACCGTGACCTCTTCTTCGACAGTACGTCGCTGTGCCATAGCTGAAGTCACTGCTACCATTAGATCAAAACGGCGATGGATCATTGTGTTTTCGAGAAGTCGCCATATAAACTCAGAGTACTCGTATGTCTCTTTTCGCTCATTAATTTTCCGCACGACATAATCGCTTACTTTCTCAACCACCACGATATCAGTTTCCGATTGCAACTCAGCAATACCACACGTCAACAAGGCCAATGCCTTCTGACGGAAACCGGGATCTGGGGCCGAAAGCATATCGACCAACTGGTTCATCTTGTGAACAACCTTTTCGCGCTGTCCCGTCTTTAAAAGTCGTGTGAAACTGTCGGCAAAACCATTTGACTCTTCCGAAGAAACCGACACATTCGCGGTGTCTGAGAAAATATCCTCAGTGATTTCATCCAACCGACGGCTGGACTCTATCTTGATCGCACCGGTCGGTCGGACCAATTCTTCGACCGCTTCCCGGTCTATGTCAGACACTGAGATACTGCTTTCCAGTTCGCTTACAATTTGCTCACGATCCGGGTGATACTCGATTAACTTACAAATGGCCTGATAATCCTCGACCGCGTCTTCATCGGCTGACAATTCAGAAAGTGTACGGCATACCTGATGCGTGCTGAACAGAGCTACTTTTTCAGGGATTACATAGTTGATAATATCGATATGGAAATCTATCTGTAGCTCCGAAAAAGCATCTTCGCCACGGTTACTAACGACAGCCAATCGGCGCAGATCGTCGCCAAGCTGCTGAAGGGCCATGCCGCGGACCGAAAAATCCGAGACAACATCGCCGCGATAGATTCGGTTCTTTTCAAAGAACTCTATACCTCTTTCACTGTCCACTTCAACGGTGTCGATACCGTTTTCTGCCAACCATCCGGCGATTAGCGTGCTGTTATCAGATGCGGCCTCCCGCTTGACCAGGCGGTTGATAAATTTTGAGAACTCGTCAAAGGTTATGCTGTCATGCAACAAAATTGAATTCAAATCGAGAATCTGCATAAAGCGAATCATATCCAAAGAAAATATAGATTCCTTAAGAAGGATATTGAGAACCGACAGGTCTCCCTTGTGCAAATTGAAATTGATATACTTTTTGAACGAGAAAATCTTGCCGCAAATCAAGAACGGGCGTTCCAAAGATCGTTGGGCAACCTGATGATTGCTGCCGTAGATTGCAACCTTGCGGGCAGCCATGGCCAGCTCACGGATAAGAGTATGGGCGAGTTCATTGAGATTCGTGTTCAGCGTCGAGTTTTTCAGAGTATCGGCCGTATGTCGCATTTTTTTCCCCGAAACAGATTATCAGTCCTTTGTCTGTAGCCAGGTATACTCTGATTCCGTCGCTTATCGGCGCATAAGTTATTGAGCCTTTTAGCTCTCGCGAATCAATAAGACTGCCGTCTGTCGCACGTATCGTGTATAACCGGCCAAGTTGTGTACCGACCACCACGACATCACCAACAACAATCGGCGATGCGACAATTATTTCCCCGGTATCAAACGTCCACAGCGTGCGACCATCGGAAGCATCAAGGGCGATTAACCCTCTTCCACCGTAGGACAAATACAGTCGACCATCGGCCAGAGCCGGAGGCGACCAGATTGGTCCTTCGACAGCGACGCTCCATATGGTGTCGCCCGACTGCGACGACAAGCAATGAACTCCACCGGATAAGTCAGCCAGAAAAATCTCTCCCGCCGCTACTGCGGACGAGAGCAAAGGTGCTCCGAGTTCGATGGCAAAAATATCCGTTCCGTCTGCAATAGAAATTGCATACAGAGTTCCATCGTCCGCCGGCTGGATGATCTTTTCTCCATCAAAGACCGGCGGGGCCGTCAAACGCCCGGGAAATTCACGGTGCCACACCAGGCTGCCGTCGGCTGTATCAATAGCCATCAGCTTTCCGGTCATGGAACCGATTATCAGGCGGTCGTTTATAATTATCGACCCGCCCAGAGCATCCTTTAACGACTGTTTCCAGCGTCGATCTCCGGATACTAAGTCAAAACAACTTAACCGGTTACGGGGAGGCCCCGAGGCCACAAAGCCGCGCCCTCCGGAGGCAACAAAACCAGATTGGGGAACCCCTTTTATTTTTATCCGACCGCCGTAAGAACCGGTCTCACTCTGATAAAAGCGTACTTTTCTTTTCGTACCGGGATAAACAAGGTATCCGTTCTGAAGAGATAGCGGACCTCCCGGTTTGTCGTTTGACTTTGTCTCCCAAATTATGTCAAGTTTCCCGGAGAAGTTAGACTTCACGGAGCCACTTCCCGACAGATCATTGCGAGCAAACGGCCACTGAGACTCGACCTCAAGCGCCGACCTGGGCATCTTAAAGTTAGGGCTGCAGCCTGACATGACCAACAGTGCAACAGTCAGTATGAAAAGTGTGACTCTGCCACTCATTAGAAATTCCATCCAAAAAAGAAGTCAAAATCTGTGCGCGGGCTGATCGATCTAAAATCAGTCGTACGGCTGAAGTCGAACCGGAGCACGATTATGCGGGCGAGACCGACTCTAAATCCGGTCCCGAAGGAACCAAGAACTTCATCAAAGTCATCATCCCACGCGGAGCCAACATCAAAAAATAGAGCACCCCTTATCCCACGAAAACCGAATCCGCCAATCGGAAAACCGATAAACAGATTGTCAATCAACGGGAAGCGTAATTCATGGGAAGCAAACAGAATATTCCTATTATAAAACGCCCTCCGGTCGTAACCTCGAAACGACCAACTGCCGCCAAAATAAATCCGTTGCGGCTCTATCCCACTCGAAGAGTAAGCAAACAAGCGGCTGGCAAAGGCCGAGTACATTCCCAATCGATAGTAATGCCTGACATCGGCCACGGCCATTCTATTAAATGAGTTGGCAACATTGTCGGCATCGCCTGCAACTGTGTAACCAATTGAAAAATTGTACCTGTGTCCTTCTATCGGACCGCTATAGTCCCACAGGCTGTTATCGTATACCAGACTAACGTAGTTTGTAAGTAGAAACTTCTCTCGCGCACTTCGCAGCAGGATTCTATCTTTCTTGGAGTAACGGCCTACAATAGTCAGGTCTATGCGATGAAACTTCGAGAATGGATAACTCAGCAGACCGATCCCGCCCGCCTGCCGTTCAGAATAAAAACCATCAAAGTCGTTGTAGAATTCATCTACCAGATGGAAAGCGCCTACTCCCCAATTAATTCGATTTTCCCGATTGATGAAAGTAACGCCAAAATTGAATGACTCCAGAAAATCATCTCGCGTCTGGGCCGTATTCGTAACCATGAAATAAAACGTGCGATTGCCCAGGACATCGGAGACGGCCGCCTGCACTCCCCCCAGGGAACCATACACCGGGTCGTACCCAACCGCAGACTGGGCTATATCAAAAGAGTAATCTGAGTTATACTTGATCGAGGACGAACTGTATTTCTCATCTATTTTTTTGGGCAGCCAGTGTGCTCCGGCAGTTACATTCGGCTGCTGAAACGGTTCCGGTTCCTCCGGGAGCTCCATCTCAAATATCTGGTAACGCATCCTTTCGTAACCGGTGTAGATCATGCGAGAGCCATCGCCGGATAAGCGCGGATTGAGTGCCGCCGTAGCAAAGGTAGACTGCCGACTGAGTTCCCCGTTATTGTCCAACAAGAAAATATTATAACTACCGCCGCGATCAGAACTGAAATAAATCCCATCAGGGCTAAACTCGGGCGAATGATCATCAAACTTCCCAAACGTCAGCTGGGTCAGCAATCCGGATTCCAGATTAAGCTGATAGAGATTGCTGGCTCCCTCTTTCCCGAAAG
>JAUXBO010000002.1 GCA_030619345.1 Candidatus Zixiibacteriota bacterium
AAGTACGATTCGGCCGCCCACCCATCAAATAGCACCACGAGTCAACGGTGAATGCTGCAAAACTCGTTTTCTTATGGCACAGCATACATACATAACAAAAAACAGATGCTCTTTGCATAGAGTAGACCACAATCATCACCAAATCAACAAACCAAAAGTGAAAAAAGGCAAAACGAACCCATTTCCGCACAATCCGATGTCCTGCCGTTGCTTGCACGGAAATAAGCGCAGTAGCGTTCACGCTGCCCGTGATGCCAGAGGTTCATAATAAAAAATACGCAAAACGAACCCAATTTATTACAATCTGATAGCTTGAAATAGCGGTTGATTTTGAGGCCACATAAGTGTATCAAGTATCCGTCGGTCGCAAATAAATGCGACCGCATCAATGCCCCCGTGGTGCAACGGATAGCGCGTCGGCCTCCGAAGCCGGAAATCCAAGTTCGATTCTTGGCGGGGGTACCATTTTTCATAGAGAACACTCCATGCGTGCGCCCTTCCAAATACTCGTTATCCCCTACCGGATGGATACCGGCGGTGAACCTCAATACGCTCTCTTCAAACGGTCCGATATGGATTGCTGGCAGTTTATTGCCGGTGGTGGTGAAGATGACGAAACGGCCCTCGAAGCGGCTAAAAGAGAGAGTTTCGAAGAAGCCGGGATCGCACCGGAATGCGAGTTTACCAGACTCCAAACTGAATCTATGATCCCCGCCTCGGTATTCAGCGGGCATAACTGGCCCAAAGGGGTTATCGAAATCCCGGAGTTTTGCTTTGCAGTACAGCTATTTGACCCGAGCCTGACCCTGTCGGATGAGCATTTGGAATTTAAGTGGGTAGCATTTGAGGAGGCACTAAATCTGCTGAAATTCGAGAGTAATCGCAAGGGATTGAGTGAATTACACTTCCTATTGGTAACCCGTTTAGCTTAAGTATCACTCACATTCTGGCTGCCAATACCTTGGGATAAAAGCAATTAAGCACCGAACTGTCCTTATTCCCGGGAGAGAAAACTGCATCGGCCTACTTGACAAGACGCACCCTATAAGTTAGGTTGAAAATGTCCAAACGTTATACTCCTCATTGTCTACTCACACTTTGATGTAGGTTTCGTTGTGAGAATCATAGTAGTCATACGGAGATAAAATTACTTAGGACGGAGAAGGGACTCGTATGAATGCGCGCAGTTTTTTAACTTATTTGCGCCAATATGCTGCACACCTTGACCGCAAACAGGTAAAGCCCGGTGTTTCCAAGGGGAAAAAGAAAACCGGTGCCAATGCAAAAAAGAGCAAGAGTGACAACATGCCTTCCGGGGAGACGGCCACCAAGCGATAGCTAAACAAACCAACAGGCAATTGCTGCTATCCAGATTATTCCGGCGGCGATAGCACCCACTTTTCTACCATTGCTCACGGAAAGAGCGAAAGCAGAATAGACTAAGGCCAGACCAGTGCGGGCCGTCCATTTTTCAATGTGAGGCCAGTTAAACTCAGTTCCGATAATCAAAAGACCGGACAACGCGAGGGCAAGATAAACCAACCATAGCATCTTACGCTTGGGCGACGGCTTACTTGTCTTGGTTATCTCAGTCATGTCCAAATTCCTTAAGGAACTCTTCAATCCCTTTGGTGATTGCTTTGGCAATCTTCTTTTGGAATTTCTCGGTCTTCAGTTTCGCTTCCTGTTCGGGGATTATCATAAATGCACACTCTATCAAGACAGCCGGATATTGGGTCGGGCGATTGACGGCCAGATTACCGTGGAACAGACCGTGGTCTTTCAGGCCGGTAGCTTTGACCATCTGCCGATGTATAGAGCGGGCCAGGTCGATTGAATGCGGATGGTAGTAATAGGCTGACACGCCGTTGTTGACAAATGGATTTACACCATCCGGCAGGGCATTGTTATGGACGGAAACGAACAGGTCGGCATCGACCTGTTTGGAGATAGCCGGACGATCATAGAGCGGAACGTGGGAGTCATCCTCACGAGTCATAATAACTGTCGCACCTTTGGATTCAAGTCTGTCACGCAGTCGCAGCGAGATCATCAAATTCGCTTCTGCCTCCGTCAGGCCAGTGGGACCAATCGATCCGGGATCGGAAGAATGACCGGGGTCAATGACAATCCTCTTCCCTTTCAAACTTCTAAGCTTAGGGGGTGGATAGTTTACCCGCACGTTAAACGTGCTCCCGAGGTAGTAACTGTCGTATCCCCACAAATCGATATTAAAATCTAAAGTCAACCGGTACATCTCCGGTTCCGGCTGTGACCAGACAGCCAAATCTACGAGGGAGTCACTAAAATCATACCGGATCCAGTCAGTGTCCGTAGTTACTCCAAAGAGTTCCACTACCAGACGACGTCTATCCTCTTCCCTGATTCTAAAGGCGTGCTTCCCGGCCAGCGGAAATGAGACTGTTACCGACGAACTGTCCAACCTGGTACGTATTGATCTCAGCAAAGATTTCGGAGGAAGGATGCCGTCCGGTAGAACTTCGACCGCACTCTTGGCTGCATAGGCAAACTGTGTCGGCGAAAGCCGAAGCTTGTACCAGTTTCCTTCTTCGCCAATAGCAACCGCCGTGACCCCTTCCGGTTGAAAGATGGAAAAATAGCCGCGTCTGGGACCGTGCCTGATTGTTTGAACAGAATCTTTAAACCGTACCGTTATTGGAAAATTCGGATTGTTGAAGCTGACACGATAGCCGCTTATCTGTTTTGCGTGGGATGATTCTGGCAAAAAGAGGAACTTGATTGAGGGATCATCGGCAGTCAACTGTCCGCTTAGAAATTTAACCAGAATTGGCCCGCGGTCCGGCAGTGTCAGGTGATACTGCACGTAAGCATTGGTCGCGGTTATTGAATCTGGAACATCATAGAAACCGCTATAGACGCCACCAAGCTTGACCGAATCTGGAACGTTATCGGCACCAAACACTGACTCACCCCAGTAAGCCTGAGTTCTTGGAGCTGTCTCAGCCATCGGGACTGAGTCGACAACACCGGGAACAGAGAACCAGGCGCGGCAGCCGGTTGTACCGCGAAACCCGACGCGCAGCCGCTCACCAGAGACAAGTGCAAGATCACCAGCCGGACGCAGGTAGTCGCCGAGGATGACAATGCTGTCCGGTTCGATGGTTACAGCAGGTAAAGGTACGTAGACCGGAAGGTCGGCAGTCAGAATTTTCCTGCCCTCGGTGAGTTGGTAGCGTGCTTCAATACTGAATATGAATTTGCCGGGTGTAACCTGAACGAAGGCGAGGAATCCGCCCTGCTGGTGGAGCGGTACGGGTTGTCCATTTATCAACAGCCTCTCTGGAAGTCTCCCCTGTAGAAATGGAACATTTCCAAGAATGAAAGTGGAGTCGACAGCCGTGACTGTTTGCTCTGGCTTTGGATAAATTATAACAATTTTCTCGACACTATCCTGTGTATCAGCAACTTCTGCCACAGCTGACATAGCCGCCGATAGCAAAACTGTGAGCGTTATCAGGAAAAAGTTAATCTTGAATATATTTCTGGAGAATCTCACGATTTAGTTTTGGTCCTCCTATGATCTCTCGATCGACCGCAATTGACTCCCTGTCATAAAGTATTCCACGCGCAATATCATTTTCCAGAAGCAGTGGGCCATCAAGATCAAAATAGTCAGCCATAGATGACATATAAACTGACTGTGCGATCCCGACCGATGACTCGACCATGCATCCCAGCATGATTTTCTTACCATCGGCATGTGCTTGGGCAGCAATTTTCATGGCCTCTACAATGCCGCCGCACTTTTCCATCTTTATGTTCACGCCATCAACGTACCTGGCATATTTGTCATAGTCCTCAACAGAATTAAGACCCTCGTCAATGATGAGTTCAACATTATCGCGTCCCTTTTTCAGGTTCGGCCACTCAGAGATATAATCGATATCAGTCGGCTGCTCAATCACGGTTATGTTGTTTTGTGATAGGCGGTGAATCATTTCTTCAGCTTTGGCGCATGACCAACCGCCGTTGGCGTCGATCCGAATGGACTTATCCTTCACACGCTGGAGTATGTCCAGGAGAAGAATATCTTGCTCGTTACCCATCTTGACTTTTATGATCGGATACTCACACTCAGTGATGGCCTTTTCCATTTTATCCGGGTTCTCGATTGAAATCGTATAAGAACTTTTAATTCCCACCGGGCTTCCAAGCGAGAGGATTTCCCACGGGTAGCGTCGGGTCTCCCCCGAAATAGAATTCAGCACTGCTCCTACCAGGGCAGACTTAGAGGTTGGAAGGATTTCGAGTTGGCCTATATCAGACAGCGTGCTCAGATCAATTTTGTCGACTGACCTTAACTGGTCCATACCGGATTTCAGATCAGTCTCTATCTCTTCGACTGCCGGACCATAATGTACCGAACCTGAGGCCTCCCCTATATAGCGGTTATTCAGAATCGTCAGCAGATTGGTTTTTACCGTGGCCTCGCCTTTGGCGGTAGTAAATTTCTTTTTGAGCGGCAGCGCTATTTTCACGCTATCGATCTGGATCATCTGATTCTCCTCGTTTGAGCAAAGTCCCGGTTCAGATCTTCTCGGAAGTGGCGGTTGGTTTTGACAAAGCTGTTAATAGCGACACCAGAGCCGCCGACCGAACTGTGAATGTAATCAGTTCTGCTGAGTGCAAGAGCGACATGTCGGTCAAAAAACAGGAGATCGCCCGGTCTGGTCTGGGCTCTTTCGATACATTCGCCGCACGCTATTTGATCTTTGGTGTCGCGAGGGAGTTGAATCCCAAATCGAGCAAATATGGCCTGCATAAAACCAGAGCAATCAAATCCCAGGGGACTTTTCCCTCCCCACAGATAAGGAACACCGAGAAATTTTCTGGCCTCGCGGCAAAGTTTGGAAGCGGTGGCAGCTGTTTTCATATTGGAGATTATCGGCGTGAGCTGGCGGGAATTGAGATATAGAGACGAATCACCGGGTATAGAAATCCGGATACGACTGTTTTTGGTTTTTCTTCCAACAACTTGTGTGCCGTAGTAGAGCTGGTAAGGCGGCATTGGGCGACCGGAAGAATCTATGACCTTAGCCTGTTTAGCCGTTATCTGGTAGTTCGGAGTTCCCGTCCGGTTTGAGCCGGGGCCCAAAAATTGTATATCAACCCATCCGTGATATCCATCAGATAATTCTACCTCGGCAAAGCCAGATTCCTTTCTGAGAATCCTGACCTTATCACCAAACAGGGCCTGATTCACTCGCTCACTATTAAACTCCGGCAGGGACCAGAGGTCGGCAATATTCGCCGCGATAAAGGCGTTCTTGTTCATGGTTTAAACTAAAGCAGACAGTTGAGATCGATCAATAAAAAACCGGGCCTTTGCGACCCGGCTTGAATAGACAACTTCGTTGAAATTAAAGTCTCAGGTCTTTGGCACACCCGCCAGTACGTTCTTTATGCGTTTGAGAGCTTCCTCGATATTCTCTATTGAATTAGCATATGAGAATCGAGCGTAACCTTCGCCATACTCGCCAAAGGCAGTTCCCGAAAGGCAGGCCACACCACCCTGATCGAGCATCATGTCGGCAAATTCCTGGGATTTCAATCCGGTGCCGGAGATGTTGGGGAACACGTAAAAGGCACCCTGGGGATTCTGGCATTCTATGCCCTCGATACCGTTTAGTCCGTCTACAATGACTTTGCGGCGACGAGTGAATTCAGCTACCATCTTATTAACATCGTCCTGGGGGCCGGTCAATGCTTCGATCATAGCATACTGAGAGAACGTACAGGTCGATGAGAAATTATTGATAGCCAGTGTGAAAAAGTATCCGGCGAGTTCTTTCGGCATCGCGGCGAACCCAAGTCGCCAACCGGTCATCGCATAAGTCTTAGACATACCGTCCATAATGATCGAGCGATCCATAGCTCCGGGGATCATTGCTATTGATCTGAACTCGCCCTCATAGACAAGGCGCGAGTATATCTCATCCGATAGAATCCAAAGGTCATGCCTTTTGGCCTCAAAATAAATCTGCTCCAAGTCTTCCCAGGTCAGTACCCCACCGGTTGGGTTACCGGGAGAATTCAAAATGACCATTTTAGTTTTGGGCGTGATTAGGGAGCGAAACTCATCGATTGAAAACCGAAAGTCATTCTCTTCCTTAAGTTGGACCGGGACCGGCGTGGCCCCCACAAATCTCACAATTGAACGATAGGTCGGATAGCCGGGGTTGGGTACAATGACTTCGTCTCCCTCGTTGATCAGACCGATCAGCGAACAAAACAGGAATGGTTTTGCGCCCGGCATAATAATTGTGTGTTCGGCACCAATATTAATATTGCGGGTACGATTAAGATACTCGGCACACACCTTGCGTGCTTCGGGAATACCGCCGGAGGGAGCATAGTGCGTGTGACCATCTCTCATCGCCTTAATGGCCGCCTCGGTAATGTTGGCCGGGGTGTCAAAATCCGGCTCACCGATCTGTAGATGAATGATCGACTTCCCTTCACGCTCCATCGCCTTGGCTTTGGCCAGTACGACAAAGGCACCTTCTGATTCGAGACGTTTTACTCTTTCAGTGTATTGCATCGCATATCCCTCATTCAGACATCAACTCTTATTGCTTATTTCCGTTCCAAAATCGAATGGGCATCACTGCTCTTTCGGACTCCAGAGTTGATAAGATACAAAGGCGGAAGCAATTTGCCAAGCCTTGAGACTTCATGATCGTATCCGATCAATAGTGACTAAATTAAAGAGACCAATTTGGATCGTAGTTTGCGAAACAGATCATCACGGAAGCCGTTGTTGAAAACGACAATGTCAGCCCGCTTGCGGTAATAGGTGTATGGCCTCTGTGAATTAGTGCGAGCGACAGCATCAGTTCGTGAAAGTCCGCGTTTTTCGAGTCGACTTATGCGCGTCTTAAGTGAAGCATGGACCAGTAGAACGGTATCGACTTCCCGATCAAGATTCCATTTCAGGAGCAGGGCGGCATCAATTACAACCATTCGGTTGTTTTTTTGGGCGGCCTTGACCTGCCTGCGTAGTTCCTTCAGCAAGACGGGGTGGACGATGGAGTCCAGAAGTTCCCGTGATTCCAGATTGGCAAAGGCTCTTTTGGCAACAACTGTTCTTCGGAGATTTCCCCTGGCCGTCAGGACATCGGAACCAAAAACAGAGACGAGTTTTTTTCTCAGAGTCAAAGAATTATCCACTACCCTGCGTCCGATCAGATCGGCATCGATTACTACCGCTCCCATCTCCCGGAAAAACTCAGCCGCTGTTGACTTACCTGCTCCGATAAGCCCTGTAATACCAATAATCATTAGTACGGTCCGGTTGGTTTTCTATTTCGCATCCAGCCAGTTTTCTCCCTCACCGATATCAGCTACCAGCGGGACTTTGAGCTTCACGACTTTTTCCATACCGTCCTTAACGATCTTGCGCATTTTTTCAAGCTCAGGCTTATATACATCAAAAACAAGTTCGTCATGAACCTGTAGAATCATTCTTGATTTCATACCGGACATCTGATCGTGAATCTTTACCATCGCAAGCTTTATCATATCGGCGGCCGTCCCCTGAATAGGCGTGTTGATTGCAACCCTCTCGGCAAACTGACGGACGTTGTGATTACTGCTGTTAATATCAGGAATATAGCGACGGCGGTTGAACATAGTGGTGACGTAACCGGTGTCCCGAGCGAACTGCTTGCTCGATTCCATCTGTTTCCTGATTCCGGGATAGCGTTCGAAATAACGATCAATAAACTGCTTTGACTCTGACATATTGAGTTCTGTCTGCTGCGTTAAACCAAAGGCGGAGACGCCATAGATGATAGCAAAGTTGGCCGTCTTGGCGGCTCTTCGCTGGCTGTCATCTACTTCATCTATCGGGATGTCATAGACTTCCGCCGCGGTGCGGGCATGAATGTCTTCTCCCTCTTGATAGGCTTTGATCAGAATTTTATCCTCGGCATAGTGAGCCAGGATACGCAGTTCTATTTGCGAGTAATCAGCGCTTAGAAGAACGTGATCGGAATCAGCGGGGACAAATGCTTTTCTGATCTGTCGTCCCTCTTCGGTTCTGATAGGAATGTTCTGCAGGTTGGGATCAGTGGAGGACAACCGTCCGGTGGCGGCCACGGATTGGTTAAACGAAGTATGGACCCGCCCGGTGTCCGGGTTTATCATTTTTGGAAGGGCGTCGATGTACGTGTTCTTGAGCTTTGTAAGCTGTCGGTATTCAAGAATATGGGCTGGCAACGGATGCAATGGAGCAAGATCCTCCAACACTCTCACGTCGGTTGAATAACCCGTTTTTTTTGCAGTCTTACCCTTGGTTGGCAGGTTCAGTTTCTCAAAAAGAATATGTGATAACTGTTGAGTAGAATTTATGTTGAATTCAACTCCGGCTATCTCATAGATTACAGCCCTGTTTTTGTCAAGTCTGCCTTCCATACTTATTGAAAGCGTTTTCAGGTAATCAGCATCGATCTGAACGCCATGACGCTCAATAGTCGCCAGCACTTTAACCAAGGGCAGTTCTATGTTATAGTAGAGCTTATGAAGATCATCACGCTCGATCATAGGCGCAAGTTTACCGCGGAGTCTGAAAGTAAGGTCAGCGTCTTCGGCGGCGTAGTTGGTCGCTTTGTCAATCGGCACAGTGTCAAAAGTCGTTTGCTTCTTCCCCTTGCCGATCAGATCAGAGATAGGCTGCATTTCGTAGTCAAAGTGATTCTTGGCCAAAGCATTGAGCGAATGCTGCCTTCCCGAAGGGTCGATCACGTAAGAGGCCAGCATGGTATCGAATGAGATCGGCGTAATATCGATGCCATACCGGATCAGAATTTCATAGTCGTATTTAATATTCTGACCGAACTTCTGAACCTTCGGATCCTCAAACAGTGGTTTAACGACAGCGATAACATCATCAAGCGGAAGATTCCCTGTATCGGAACTGTGCCCAACTGGAATGTAGTACCCGGTATTGGGACGGTCAGTAATTGAGATACCGACCAGTTTAGCAGAGTGGGGATTAAGCGAGGTTGTCTCAGTGTCGACAGCAATCTCACGGCTGGAGCTGAATTGTTTGATCAGTTTTTTCAGGTCGGGCATTGACTTGACCGTGTGATAGACCCCGCGCGCTGACTGCGCCAGGTCGGCGTCTGTCCTAGCAGGCTCTGACAGAGTGTCGCTGCTTTTTAAATCGGGCACTATCTGCTTGAGAAGCCTATGCAGTTCCAGTTCCTTAAACAACGCTGTCGTGGCATCCCGATCTACCTCCTTGCGCTTCATTTCGTCCAGATCAAATGGAATTGGTACATCACACTCAATAGTGACCAACTCGCGCGCGAGACGAGCTTGCTCAATGTTGTTCTCAATTTTGGATCGCACCCCTTTGGCTGCAATTTCGGAATGTCTTTCAAGAATATTATCAAGACTGCCGAATTGTTCGAGCAGTTTATCGGCCGTCTTCGGTCCAACCCCCGGCACTCCCGGGACGTTGTCAGAAGAATCCCCCATCAGGGCCAGTTTGTCAATTACCAGTTCAGGTGGAACCCCAAATTTCGCCTCCACCTCTTTGGCACCCATCTTATCAATTCCTTCGCCAGCCGAACGGGGTCGATAGACATTCACGTTGTCGTTCACAAGCTGGAAACAGTCTTTGTCCGAAGTAACAATATGAACTTTCAGATTCTTACCGGCGATCTTGGCCGCAATCGTCCCGATGACATCATCGGCCTCATACCCGGCCAATTCATAGTGCATAATGTTCAAGGCCTCGGTTGCCTGGCGAATACGCGGAAGTTGAGTCACCAGTTCCTCGGGCATTGCCTCCCGATTTGCTTTGTACTTGTCATACATCCGATGACGGAAAGTAGGCTCTTTGGTGTCGAACACCACGGCCAGATAGTCGGGAGATTCTTCACGAATAACCCGCCACAATGAGTTTACAAAACCAAACGTGGCCGATGTGTGCTCGCCTTTTGAGTTTATCAGAGGGTTTCGAATAAAAGCAAAGTACGCCCGGTAAAAAAGGGCTGATCCATCAAAAAGGTATAAGCTCTTTGTCTTGTTGATCATGAATACAACCCTCGTTCTCTGATAAAACTGGCAACAGAAGCAGGAACTAAGCGGGATAATTCTTCGCCTCGGCCTGATTCTACGATAGCTCTGATTTCAGAGGCTGACATATTGACCTCGTCGATTTGTACTAGTTCGAAACGGTCTCTGTCAAGTTCTTTGGAAATTTTCAGAGGCATGCCGGGCCTGGCGCCCACAGCAAAACGCACTTCAGATTGGAGACTGCCAGATTCACGCCATTTTGAAATCTCTCTTAAGTTGTCAGCTCCGATGATAAAGAACAATTCAGCGTCAGAAAATTCTGCCTTCAGAGCCCGCACCGTGTCGATAGTGTAACCGCTTAATTGGTTGCTTCGCTCAATATCACTCAACTGAAAATTCGCATGATCAGATAATGCGAGTTCTAACATGTGGAATCGATCAGCGTAGGAGGCAACAATTTTAGTTATCTTAAACGGATGTTGGTAAGCCGGGACAAACAAAACTTGGTCGAGGTTAAGTTTCGACATAATTTGACGGGCAAGAGACAAATGGCCAAAATGGACCGGGTCGAATGTGCCCCCAAGAATTCCGTAACGTACCGCCGATTCAGGAGCCGGCATCCGACACCTCGACCGTGTCCGCATTGTCGGTCGGAATCTGCCGCAAGTACTTGTCCGCCTTTTTGACTCGTTTGTCCTCTGGGAACTGACTTTTGAATTGCTCCAGAAAAGTCCGGGCCTGGCCAAAGTCCTCTTTCTTAAATGCAAACTCTCCGGCGAGAAACGAAGATTCTATTAGCCTCTCCTGCGCCTTCTTAGAAAGTTCATGATCCTCAAATACAAGTAAGAACTTTTGGAATCCATCTTTGGCGTCAGCGTATTCTTTCATTTTGAAATCCATCTCAGCCGAATGGTATGTAGCCAAAGGTGCAAATTCTGTATTGGTGTAATCATCGATCACTTTTTGAAAGTAAATCTTAGCCGCCTTGAAGCCGCCAATACGACTATACACAATGCCGCTTCCATAGTACTTCCGAGCCAACTTGGTCTCAGCTTTAGTGAGAATTGCGCGAGCATCTTCGAGACGATTGGATTCGGGGAAGTCGATAACAAAGTCGCTCAGGTATCTAATAGCCTGATCCAGATCGCTCTGGTCAAGGCCATAATGATCGGGGGTTGATTCGTAATAGCTGACTCCACGAAGGAAAACAGCATCATCAAAAAATTCCGAAGACGGATAGTTCAGCGCGAGTCGATTGAACTCTACTGCAGCCAGTGTATATTCCTTGTTACCAAAATACGACAGGCCCAGATAGTATTGAGCGGTATCTATTAGAGACGCTCCGGGATAGTTATAAATGACTGTCTGAAATAAATCTATTGAACTCAGAAATTTCTTTTTGGTGTATTTCTCCATACCCATGTCAAACAATTCACGAGAGCTTCTATCGGCCAGCGAACTTCCGCCACCACACGAAGTGAGCATCGCCCCACCCAGGGCAATAAGTATGACCACTACAACTGTTGTAAGAATTCTGGTTTTCAAGCCTGATAGGTCTCCTTGAGCATTGCGTAGTTTTCGAGTACTTTGTTCAAGTACTTGCTTGGTACCGGCAGATTCTTTCTAAGAAGTCCGCGTAATCTTGTCTCACCGACATTATACGATACAAGAGCCTTTCGGACATCACCAAATTTCAGAATCTGCTCGAAAAGATGCAGCGTGCCCAGTTTGATGTTAGCCTCAGGTTCAAACAGAGTACCCGAGCTCTCCCAGTTCACACCGGCGCGAGGGGCGACATCACGGCCCACAAAAGGGACAACCTGCATGAGCCCGCGAGCACCGACCGAAGACTTTTGGCCTTTTTTGAATGAAGACTCAGTGAGGATCACGGCCAGGACGAAAAGAGGGTCGTAGTTGTACTTGGCGCTTTCTTCGTAGACTACTTCGGTGAGAGTAAGAACTTCATCTTCCGTAAAACCTATTTGGAAGTCATCGATTGCCTTAAACACTTGAAGTTTTTCTTCAAGTACGTTAATCCGGCGCTGCTGGAAGAGAATCTCTTTCTCCAGATCAAATTTCTCTTTAACCAAAAAAATCAGAAGGCTCGACTGAAGGAGATAGATGAGCACCAGCAGAAAGGCCAGCGGCTTTGAGAGAAATATGCCCAGTTTTTCAAACTGAATCACTTTGTGTCCTCTAATGGCTTGGCTTCAAGATCATATCCATCGGCACCGGTGATTCTCACTTTCGTGATAGTTCCAGTCTTCAAACGGCTGCCATGGGCGATAATAACCTCCTGATCGACATCAGGACAGTCGGCTCTGGTTCGGGCAATCGCCCTCCCCTCATCGTCGACGGAATCTATGATAACTTCCTGAACCGAACCTATCAAGTTGTTATTTGCTTCAAAGGCAATCTGCTGCTGGAGCAACATCAGCTCGTCCAGTCGCTCATTTTTCGTGCTTTCCGGTATTTGGTCTTTGTAAGTGACGGCATCGGTTTCTTCTTCGGGTGAGTACGCGAAAACTCCCATGCGGTCAAACTTAGAATCAGCTACAAATTCGCGAAGCTGTTCAAACTGCTGCTGAGTTTCGCCTGGAAAGCCGACTATAAAGGTCGTACGCACGACCGCGTTATCAGATGCCTCTTTGATCATGCCGAGTTTTTTATATATCTCTTCGGAATCGACCTGACGTCTCATGCGCTCCAGGATATTGTCATTAATATGTTGTAAAGGCAAATCAAAGTAGTACAGGGTTTTATTGTCAGCGGCCATGTATTCTATCAAGTCTTGATGGAGTTCGGTCGGGTGAAGATACAGCAATCTGATCCATTCAACACCTTTGATTTTGTCCAATTCTTTCAGGAGCGGGATGATCGACACGCCCTCTTTGAAGTCATATCCATAGAGCGTAGCTTCCTGTGAGACCAGTATCAGCTCTTTCTTGCCGTTCTCGGCGAGATACTCTGCCTCTCTTACGATTGAGTCGATTGGCCGGCTGCGGTACTTGCCTCGCATCCCCGGAATGGCGCAGTAAGTACAGGCCCGGTCGCAGCCATCGGAGATTTTGATGTAGCTATAAGGAAGGTCGTCGGCAATATAACGGTTTTTCCAACTCAAATAGCCTAGCTTTCGCGTTTCCATGCGAATCGACTTGGTCAGTTTTTTTTGATCAGTGACGGCCGAGGCCAATGAGTCCAGAGCGCCATGACCGAAAGCTCCATCGAGTTCTTCGATTTCGGCGATCATATCATCGCCGTGGCGTTGTGTCAGGCACCCTGCGGCGTAAATCGTCTTGAGGTTTCCGTCGTGCTTAAGTTGACCAAGTCTGAGGATCTCGTTGATTGACTCCTCTTTGGCGGCGTGAATAAAACCACAGGTGTTCACTATGACCGAGTCGGCGCTTTCAGGCGTTTTGACCGGATCATGTCCGGCGGCAATCAGTCGGGCCGCCATGTAGTCGGCATCGACATCGTTTTTGGGACAACCAAGTTTGTGGATATAGAACTTCATTTCAAAATCTAACAACGTCAACGGAATCCGGCAGTTTCATTTGAAATTCCGTATCCGCACAGGCTTTTCTTATTTCAGTCTCCAGTAATACGATCCGATTCAGTTCCTCGTTGAGATCGTAATAGATCATTTCAATCAGTTCGTCCCGACCGGCATCGACAATCACCGTCATAGAATCTGGAATATCACCCTCTAACTCACCACGCGCTGTCAGCAGGTAGAGACTGTCGGGTGACAGTATAGTAGAATTATACAGTTCGTCAAGGCGAGTTATGAATAGGAATTGATCTGCCCCGTCGGTATTCAGTGCCACTTTCTCAATAACAACCTGGTTATTTTCACGCGAATAACTCCAGACTGTCTCCAGATTGTTTAGATACAGGTCCTCTCCAATTGAAATCAAGTATTTCCCATCCTTTGAGAAAAGGGCCGTGCCAACTAGAGTGTCGGTGGTCTCAAATACTTCTGAGACAATGATAGAGTAGAACTTGATGCTGAGGCAAGGGGCCTCGGAGAGTTGGCTCTTGATGCGAACAAAGGCGTCGGTTTCAGCCTGTACCGGTGCCAAACCGATCAGCAGAGCGGCAAATGCTACAAGAGTTTTTGCTACCATGTTTCTTATACGGGTAAAAAATGACTCAGTTCGATTGTTGACCGGCCCCTGTTGTTTCCTGAACAGCGAATATGGCATCAATATGAGCCTGATCAACAAGTACTTCTCTGGCCTTTGAACCATCAAACACCGACACGATCCCGGCCTGCTCCAACTTGTCTATCAAGCGGGCGGCACGCTGGTAGCCAATGCCCAATCTTCGCTGAAGAAGCGATACAGAGCCCTGTTTGTGGCGAACAACTACCTCGCAAGCCTCTTTGAAAAGCGGATCGCCAATGTCAATCTCTGTTTCTGTCACTTCTCCGGTTGCCTGCGATATACCCTCAAGCGGCATTACTTCCAATCCCTGATCGCGGATAAAATCCACTATGCCCTCGGTCTCTTCATTTGAGAGATAGGCACCATGGATACGAATCGTCTCCGGCTGCCCCGAAGAAAGAAACAGCATATCACCGTTACCAAGTAGCTTCTCAGCGCCGTTGGCATCAATAATCGTGCGCGAATCAACTTTTGAGGAAACCTGAAAAGCTATTCGGGCCGGGAAATTTGCTTTGATAAGTCCGGTAATAACATCAACTGACGGTCTTTGAGTGGCGATAATCAGGTGGATACCTACCGCGCGGGCCATCTGCGCCAATCTGGTAATCAGCATTTCAGTCTTCGATGAAGTGGCCGACATCATCAAATCGGCTAATTCATCGATAAAGATCACGATATACGGAAGCTTAGCTTTTTCATCGGTCTGTTTACCGTTGAAGTCCTCAATATTCCGCACCGAAGCATTAGCCAGTTTACGATACCGTTTTTCCATTTCTGCCACTGCGTCGGCCAATACTTTTTCGGCTCTTCTCGGATTAGTCACCACCGGGCGACCGAGGTGTGGGATATCTTTGTACACAGAAAGCTCAAGCATTTTGGGGTCGATCATAATGAAGCGCACCTGGTATGGGTGCAGGCGATATAGCAAAGATGTAATCAAAATATTCATGCAGACCGACTTGCCCGAGCCGGTAGCGCCCGCAATTAGTAGATGCGGCAATTTGGCCAGATCGATAACGAACGGGTGGCCGGAGGTCGTTTTCCCCAAGGCCAGCGGGAGGCGAAGCTTGGAATCTCGGAATTGCTCCGAAGCCAGAATGTCTTTAATGACAACTATTTGTGGATGCCGGTTCGGGATCTCAACGCCGACGGCTGCCTTGCCGGGGATAGGAGCTATTATTCGAATTCTCTTTGCTTTCAGGGCCAGAGCGAGATCATCCGATAAATTCAATATCTGATTTACTTTTATACCCGAGGCGGGTTTGAACTCAAACCGGGTAATGACCGGTCCAGGAAAGGTCTCAATTTCACCATCTATGCGCACCCCAAATGTTTGCAGCGTCTCGGCCAACATGCGAGCCGTCATCGAGAGTTCGCCTTCATCCATGTGAGCCTGATCTTCGGGGCTCTCGGCCAAAGAGTCAATCGAAGGATACTTGTACATCACCGATTCAAGTTGGAGTTGCTCGGCAGGTTTTACCGTTTTCAGTTTCCGCTTGGTACTGGATTGACTACTGGTTTGAGAGGAGTGTAGATCGTCGGTAATCTTTTCAAAGCTGTCTTCTTCCTCCTCAAATCCTTCGTCGGTTTCGACCTCGTCACCTGAATCTGAGTCGAACGATGCCGTTTCGTTATCTTCGGCGTCTTCGTATTCATCATCTTCTTCTCTAGATGAAGACTCAAACAACGATGGCCACCATTCAAATCGGAAGAATCTTTTGAAGCCGCCACCAATTGCAGTCACCACTCCCCCTATGACGCTTTTGCCGGGTAGAGAAAACTTTAACGAAACAGCTGGAGTAAATGAGGTGAAAAGCACCAATAGGATTAGAATCAGACCACCCATGAGGATGTAAGATCCCAATTCACCTACAAGTTTTATGGCCACAAAAGTGAGCCGATCAGCCACTATGCCTCCGGCGGTTGGGGACACAATATCGAGAGAGCGCTCGGCGATGATATGCACATTGTAAAGCATGGTCGCAATCAGACAGCTTCCGAATAGAACAACACTGTTGATCTCGAATCTGTTGGCAAATTCAGACGCAAACAGCCTGAGCGACAGGAAGATTAGCCCCAGTGGAATAAAGAAGGCCAACCAGCCGATGGTTTTGAGCAGATAAAAGGCGATAACAACTCCAGCCATACCGGCTTGGTTGTTGTATTTGATCTTGAATGGGTTGAGGTGGCTGTCGACCTCACCAGCGAGACGAGAGTCATCAAGGCTGTTGTGGGAGACTAACGAGACGAGAACGAGAAGCGCCACCAGGAAAAGGAGTATCCCCAGAGCCTGTTTTTTTCGGTCGCCGTTTTTCTTTTTTTTCTTACGTGCCATAATCTACAGATAATCGCCCGGTGGCGGCCCAAAAACAACAAAAAGAAAGGGCAGGAATATTTATTCCCTGCCCTAAAATCGGTTGAAATGACAGTTATTTCTTGACTGCCTCTTTCAGGTGTTTTCCTGCCTTGAAAACGGGAACTTTTGTGGCCGGGATATTGATAGTCGCTCCAGTCTGAGGATTGCGACCCTTACGAGCCTTACGCTTGGATACGGAGAAAGTACCAAATCCACTAAAGCTGACTTTCTTCCCTCTCTTGAGCTGCCCTGTCACATTGGACATAAAAGTCGTCAGAGCTTCGGTGGCCTGTTTTTTGGTGATTCCCGAATTCTTGGCCATCATGGTAATCATCTCATCCTTGGTCATGATACCCCTCCATGGGTTTCAAGGTTCTGGTTATCCTAACTTACGATGGCAGAAAGCCCCCATTGTGGGAAACTGTCAACAAAAAACATCGCTGGTAATCGCCGAAATCCCTTAGTCTGGCTGGGTTTTTCCTAATTCTCAAGGGTCTCAAGGAAGGAATCGTGGGCATTGTCGAGCTTAATTTCCGGCAAGGCGGTCACGAACAACTTGAACCCAAAGCCTCTGTTGGAGCCAACTGGTACCCAATACAGACTGCCGGTCCAACAGTGAATCTTCCGTACAATGTTGACGGAGTTGTTGACCGTTGCCTGATCGAGAATGTTATACGATTGAGAATAGGCAATCCGGGTGGTAGGGGTCAAATTGAAGCTAAGATTGAACCTCATGAACGCCTGTTTGCGATAGGATGCTTCTCGCCCCGATTCGTTGAACGAGTAGGTCACTGAGAGCGACCATCCCGAACCGGACCCGGCGTTGGCCAGAACGGGCTTGTATGGATTGACACCAAGGCTTGAACTCGTGGCCGTATCTTTTTGATCAGCAGGCAGTACGCCCTCGTCGAAAATGAAGCGCGAACCAGCCAGATTGAACCGGGCATTGAAATCGAATCTTGTCAGAAAGGGTGACGAAAAGTCAAACTCATCAGTATCAGGGTTATAAAAAGTGTGTGTCAGACGACCGTCGACTGAGAGATTTCTCAGCACGCTGGATTGAAAGCTGGTGCTGAGATCAGACCAGGGTCTTGTTTTCGCTTCATAGTTGTAACCGGTGGAAGTTCTAATCGATAAGAGATTATCGAGGCTTTTGACCGCGTCACCCCTCTGAATCTTAGCCTGATAAAGTTGCTCCAGGCTGAGCGTAATTGATGAACTCTTGCGACTACCTGCCCCTCCCCCGGCGAATGATCTGATCTCAGGATGTCGGTCTATGTCCGGAGACCAGGAATAACTAACCTGGGGAGTTATAACCTGTCGAAATCCAACCAGCCCCAAAATATTCGGTCGCACCGTTCCATACAGCGAGGTACGCATCGAAGCACCGGCATTGTATGAGTAAGTCCGATAGGTTGTGCTGGCATCGATTCCGGCATCAATAGATTGATCGGTTTCATATATTTTAAACCACGTCTCACTGTATCTAACTCTGGGAGAGAAAATAAGGTACGTGAATGGTTTGAAAGTCGGAAGGTTCAGGGCCGGGTTGTGACTGATTTTGGTATACTTGCGGCGACTTCGTGACTTGATCGTGTCGGCGAACATTACGGTACCAAGCGTATCGAAAGTATTTATGACCGAGTCAATTACGGTCAACCTATTGGAGATATTCTGCATTGAGGGCGAGTATCTGAACGTTATTCTCTGATACCACCTCTGCTCACTACCCGCGCCTGTTATACTGCCGCTGCCAAAAAGCCAGATGGTAGGCAGCGAGAGACTGAGCGAAGGGACCAGATCATTTCGTGTCTCCTGATCCAGATTAACTGTATGCGAAACAGAACCGGATAGCGACGTCGAAGAGCCAAATTTCTTGGAGAAATTCAGGCTTGATTTGGTGAGTCGATTCAACCGTTCATCAATGTTTTGTGAATAGTCGCTGTAATAGGATTTGTCAGACTGAAAATCACCATTGGCCCTGATATTAAATGACGGCGTCACGGTGTGATTGTAAGCCCCGCGCACGACCCACCGGGTGCGCTCGATTTCATCGGCAATCGTGTTATCGTAGTTTGTCTCGCGGACGTAGTCTCCGGTGACATAGCCGTTGAGGACATACCGTTTATTGAAATTCATCTTGCTTCGCAAAGTTATCGCCTGGTGCTTTTCATGGTAATCAAAGGCACCAAGCATGTCCCAGTATTCCGAGGCTGCCCAGTAATAACCGATATCGTTCACATATCGATCACCTCGCTGGAATTTCCCGAATGTGAAAGGGAGCAATCCGGAATGTCGGCCCCGCTTTAACGGAAAGACATAGTACGGCAAAATAGCCAGAGGCAATCGTTCCAGATAGAAAATAACCGGACGAGCTATGAGCTTGTCGTTTTGTATCATTTTCATTTTGGGCGAATAGAAGTGAAAATGAGGCTCCTCGGCATCACAAGTTGTATATCGCCCATGGTCGACATAAAAGACTTCCTTCTGCTCACGAAACAGCTTATCGCCGTAATAGAATCCTTCGTCGTAGTCGGATTTTGATTGAATGATCCGTCCTTTTTCGGATTCAATTGAGTACTCAAGATAGTCACCAAGAATCTCACTATCACCATCTTTCAAAACTACCGGCAATGCGTTGGGTTGAAGTTCGCTTGAAGCAAGCGATGAAGTATCGGAACTGTCAGCGGTCACATCTGCAGAGAGAGCTTCAATTATTTTTTCACCGGTATCAAAATAGACTTCGTGAGCGCTCAAGGTAACGGTTCCCGAGTTGATGATCGATGATTTCTTCAGCGTTATCATGGAATCGACAAGGTTGTATTCAATAAACAGGGCGCTGTAATCGACCGTATCTACTTTTTGCGTCGTGGTAGTGTCATCTGGTGGAAGTTCCTTATCTCCCCCGATATAGGTGCCAACCGCACCGCCCTGAACAGTTACCGATGTCACCGCTTTGTTGCTGACAGCCAAAACAATTGTATCACCTGAGACAGTGTTCTCGTGGAATTCATTTCCGCCGCGCGATGACGGGTAGTACCATGAATAAGCCTGTCCATAACACTTGACGCGATGAAGCACGCCGCCAATAAAATCAAAAATCATGCGCCGGCCACTTAGAACCGAGCGATCAAAATCAGTCTCAAGGGAATCAATTGCCTCTTTTAGTTCCCCCTTGGCAGAGTCTACGACATCAATCTTGGATATAACATCATCGTCGAAGATGATTGAAATAAGCGCTCCCGTGATCTCGGAATAGCCACTGACCGCACGAGGATCATCAAACAGGTCGAGGTCTTTGCCACCTATATTCATGACCGCACAACCGGACGTGGCCGAGAATTCGCTGGAAGTGATTATCACATTCCCCAGTGCTTCTGCCCGTTCATATGCAGGGATATGGTCAATGCGGTCGGCGATAATCTCAATCATTGAAGCGGTGTCGGGGTAGTTGATATAGAGAATCGGGCGCTGTTCCATGTAGAAAGATCGATCACTGCGATTATAAAAAGCATGAGGGCCGGTCGCGTAAATCGAATCTACGTAAGACCAAAGTTCCACTTTTTCACCCAGGGCAATCGCCTCTTTGGTGGTAATATCATAAAAGGCAGAGTCGGATGAGAGTTTGTACTCTGAATCGTCGATGATGACGTTCCCCTTGAGGTTTACGTATTCGCCTCGGGCGAGTATGGCAGAATCGCAGTAGATGTATCCGGTCGAAGTTCGTATTATAACATCATGGACGAGATAGGTAACGTACTTTCCATCGAGCAATGCCAGCTCGAATATACCAGCCTGCTCAACTGTAATCTGGTTGTCCTCCAGAATGTCTTCAGCCGCCACTCCGGACACGGTCAGGCTTAAAACCGCAAAAGCGATTATTGAAACGAATACTGATTTAGAGTTGAGCGACATATCTCTCAATAATCTCCCGGCAGGATGCCATCTGTTCCGAAGTAATCCCCGCCAGTTGGGCCTGTTGTTCTCCTCCGCCGCCGCGAAGCGAAAGTTTCTCGGATAGATGTTTGGCCAGTTGTCCGGCATGGATACCAGTCTCTTTACTCGTGGCCAATGCCGCTCTATCCCCCGATATCAAAACCGCTAAACCATCTATACTATCTGCTACAAGAACGGCGAGCTGTCCCAACGTCTTGGGATCAGACAGTTCGACCGACTCAATAAGTTGATGAGGCTTGTCCGTTCTGTTCGCTTTGTCCGCAAGCTCTTTGGCCATCTGCGGTAATCTCTCGGCTTGAAGTCGGGTTATATCTTTTCGCAGATTTCTGTTTTCTTCAAATGTTTTCGCAAATCGTTCTTCAAGATCAGAAAAATGACAGGTGAGCGTATTGGCCAGTCGATTGGTAACGTCAAATCGGGATTTATAATCTTCTATCGCCAGACGACCGGCAAGGAATTTGACGGACAGGTTTCCCCGCATTTTTTCGACACCGATTATCTTTATCAGGCCAACTTCGGCGCTGTTGCGACAGTGCGTCCCGCCGCAGGCAGAATAATCGAACTCTCCAATCTGGACAATGCGAATTTTTCTCTCTCGGTCGGGGACTTTTCTCAGGGGCAACCTGGCGGCCTCGACGGCATCAACGAATCTGATTTCAATCGGCAGCCTGTCGAAAATCAGTTGGTTCGCGAGTTCTTCGGCTTGATACATCTGCTCGTCGGTTACGGATTTGGTTTTCAACTCTATAGACGCGTATTGGTCGCCCAGGTGCACGGATACAGTTTCCATTTTGAACAGCGTAACAAATGCCTGACTGAGAATATGTTGCGCCGTGTGTTTCTGACAGTTGTCAATCCGTCGTTGAGAATCTACACTGCCCCGGACTCGGTCTCCAACATTACCGACAACTGCGGCAGTGATATGGAGAACCCGGCCCTTTTCGTTCTCGATCACATCAGAAACAGGAATCTTGTTAAGCAGTCCGGTATCGTGAAACTGACCACCCGAGGTCGGGTAAAAAGCAGAACTATCCAAAACACAAAAATGTCCGGATTCGGTTTGTCCTACTTCTGCTATCGTTGTCTCAAATTCAAGCAGGTCGGAGTTTTTATAGTACAGTCTCTCAGTCATCTCAGTGAGTGTTCGTCCACCCCTTATACTGTTATTACCTTCGCTCGCTCAATCAGGCGATAGAATTTCTCAGAGTTCCTATCTGATCTATGCGGACTTCGATGACATCACCGGAGATCATAGGTGCGATTCCGGCCGGGGTACCGGTAGAGATAAGGTCTCCCGGCATCAGAGTCATAATCGAAGACAGGTAACTTATCAAGAATGGAATGGGAAAGATCATTTGGGCCGTGCTGCCTGATTGGCGAACTTGACCGTTGAGAATCCCTTCCACGAGTAGATCGGAGTAATCGATCCCGGTCACTATCCAGGGACCGACCGGGCAAAACGTATCGTAACCTTTGGCGCGAGACCACTGGCCGTCAGTTTTTTGCAAGTCGCGGGCGGTAACATCGTTGACGCAAGTGTAACCGAATACAGCGTCGACAGCCTCATCGAGCGAGATGTTCTTGGTCTGTTGTCCTATCACGACACCGAGTTCAGCTTCGTAGTCAACTCGCTCTGATTCTTTCGGGTGCTGAATTTTGTCACCCGGACCAATAATTGACGACGGTGGCTTCAAGAATATAAGTGGTCGCTCGGGAGCTTCTTCAGCGGAGTAAGAGGCCTCGACATGAGCGTGATAATTGAGTCCGATGCATACTATTTTGCTCGGCTGCACCGGGGCAAGTAACTCAAAGCGATCTCCCGTCAGCGGTTCAGAGGATATCTCCTCGGTTTGCGTCCACGGTGGCCCCGACAATTTCACCAAACTATCTGATTTGAGAAGAGCATAACCAACCGAGCCGTCCAGCTTATCACTGTACCTGATGTATTTATTGGGCACTAATTTCCTTTCACGTTCCGGCAGTCGAATAAAACCGAATTAAAACCAAAAGTTATTGGGAATCAACAAAATATCAGACTTCCTTGAGCTTCCACCGGCCCCGCCCAAACCAGAATGCGAGGATGATCGCCTTAGCAATCGAGGTGATGGTCAGCGTCCACCAGACGCCGTTGATACCCCAACCGAGGTCGAAGCAAAGATAGTAGGCCAGGGGTATGCGCAGCAACGAACCGGGCAGCATGACCATCATGGGGGGAATTGTGTCACCGGCACCGCTAAAAGCGCCCTCAATGATAATTTCTACCGCCATTGCAGATTGTGACAGCCCCAAAATGATAAGGTAATCCGAGGAAATGGCCAACACCTGTTCGTTATCTGTAAAGATTCCTGCGATAAGTTCCGGGATCGTAATGAAAACCAGCGAGATCACTAAGGTGACACCAATCCCAATACCAGTGGCCCCCCAAGCGCTCCGGGCCGCTCGAGCCGGTTTACCAGCGCCGAGATTTTGCCCGACCATAGTTGCCGCAGCCAGCGAAAACCCGTGGCAGATTAGATATGAAAACGATTCCATCCGGTTGCCAATCCCCATTGCCGCCGCTGCCTCCTGACCGAACTGGTGCACAATTTTGATCAGGAACCAATAGACTGAGACAAAAACGAGTTGTTGGCTGAACATCGGAAGGCCGATCCTGGCGATTTTACTCATGTCGGCCAGAATCGGGCGAGCAGAGAATAGCCCCGGAATCTGGTAACCGGCTCTCCCCTTCATCAACAAACGCAGAATCAGAACAGTGCCAACGACAGCGGAGATACTGGTGGCCAGCGAAGCTCCAAAAACTCCCATCGCTGGTACCGGACCGTATCCAAATATAAAGAGCGGGTCCAGCAACAGATTCAAGAGAACAACTATCGCCCCGATTTTGGTGGGCGTACGCGTATCACCCGAAGCGCGAAAGACCGCATAGGCGGTGCCGCTTACAAAAAAGAGAACGCTGGATGCAAAAAACAGTCGGATGTACGGCAAGGCAGCACGCAGGGAATCTTCGGGCGTATCCATGAACTTCAAGAGCACTTCCGCCGAGGCATAGCATACGACAGAGACTATAATTCCAACCAGCACGGCCATGCTCATCCCCTGTCTGACAAAATGCCGTACTCGGTCAAAGTCTTTAGCGCCCACATGCCGGGCAACGATCGCAGTGACGCCAACTGACACAATTGAGATGGCCACGAAAACAGTCCAGATCATGACCATTGAGGAAGTAACAGCATCCTGCGCGACCGGACCAAGTTTTCCGACCCAGAAAAAATCAGTGCTATTGAGGGCAAACTCCAGCATCATCCCAAGCGCGACCGGGAAGGCCAGCGAAATTATACCTTTACTGATCGGGCCACTGGTAATGTTGTCTGTCTTGGTCGCCATAGGGTTCTATCATAATATCGGGCAGGCCTCCCAGACAAGCGAAAGCATTCTTTCGCCTCTGGATTCTTGACATAATGAATGTGATTGCCTAATCTGAGAGAAATCGAATGAACAATAAAGCACCCGTGGGGGGCGTATGAATTCCACCGTAAAAGCAGGAATCATCCTGGCATGCATTTTCTCTTTTTTCCCTTTTTCTGAGACCAAAGCACAAATGGTGCTACCCTCCGAGGCTCAAAGCCGAGTGTGGCTGTACGGCGAAGTCCACGGCTCTAAGATAACTGGCTCTATGTCCGACTTAATCGATGTTACAGATTCAGCGTCAAACGACAAAGTTATTTATGGAATCGGCGTTCGTTTAGCGTACTTTCCTGCGAGGCAAATCTGTATTGGACCCGTATTGGAATTATCATGGTGGAACGGTGGAACGCAACTTAGGGGAACCAGCGGTGCAATCAGCGGACGTCTTTTTTTGAACGACCCACTAAACACTACACCATACTTCGGAATACAAACCGGCAAATTGTGGATAAACACGAAAGATACTTTTGGCAGCGCGATTGAAGATCAGGGATCATATTGGTTTTATAGATTCGAATTGGGGTTTAGTTTCAGATCGAAGTCAAAATCCGCATCTCACCTTGAGCTGTATTACAAGGTGGTTCCTATCAACATGGAGATTCCTCCATTCGTTTCGCGAATTACAGGTGAGAATCCAAAACTAACTTATATAGGAGTTGAATTTGGTGTCGGGATTCCGTTATGACAAACAGCTATCAATGATGAAGCCCGAGCTTCTTCATCAAATAATCGGGATTGAGCGGTTCTTCCGTCCCACGCTCCAGTAGTTCCTGCCAATCATAGCGACTTCCAAAGCGAAGATAATTTTGAATCAGGAAAGCTTTGGTCGATGGTTTGTCCACCACGCCGCCATAATGATCTTGCAGGTAGGCGTGAGTTTGCGCCGAAACTATGTCGGCGTATAAATAATTATCAAGATAGACGGGATGGGTTATGTAGTGAATAATATTGGCCCAGGGTTTGATATCCTCATGCCTGGGAAGCATCAAGTACTGCTCCGAAAGATCCCAGTATAAGTCGTTGAGATCACGATTAGGATTTTCATAAGCAAGAATCTCGAATTGGAGGCGGGCGAGAGTCGTGCGAAGATAAATAATATCCTCTTCCCGCTTACTTTTGAGATACTCTGTCGCCAGCGCGTACGAAAGATGTCCGTATTTTTCCAGCCAGAGATTGTCATCCATCATACCTGCAAAAAACTGTCCCATCCCCTCACTCCAGGCGCCTTCGAGATTTGAACGGAACAGGGGTTGTTCCTGGGTAATCATGGCTGAATGCAGGGTGTGCCCGATCTCATGGAACAGCGTTCGGGTACTTAAGATGCCGTCGGTAAGGTTGGCCAGCACTCTCATATCGTGGCCGGCGCGAATGGTAAAGGCGTATGCGAACTGAGATTTACCCGGACGCGAATCCAGATCAAAATATATTGGCAAAGCGTCTAAATTTACGCCAATTCCTTTGAGGCTGCGCTTTATGTATAGCAACTGCGAATCAACCGGAAAATGCCGATCAACCTGCCTTCGCACAGACGCGTGAACAAAACCGAGATCCCAAGGTTCAATTTCCCCCAGGCCAAGATTAGCCGAGGCACTCTGGATTATCTTCTGATAAGCGGCGTGGCTCAGAGAGTCCAGGTGAACCAGAAGCTGTTTGTACTCGTTGAGGTCCATGCGTTTCTCATTGAACATCAAAGCGAGATAATTATTGTAACCGGCTTTCTGCGCCGCCTGATTTCTGACTCTAAGGAGTCGGCCGAGGCCGTCGGATAGTCTGTCGCCGATCTCACACCAGGCACGATACGCCCGCTCACGTTCGGCACGATCCGGGTGGTTGCGATATCGCTGATAGAGAAAATTGGAACTGACCGTATCACCATCATAAACGGAACGATGCGTGATGTTGATTTGCGATAGCGAATCACGGAGTTTAGAAATATCCGCCTGAGATTCATATTGTCCGAGTGCAAACATTCCGTAAAGCAAGTCGCGT
>JAUXBO010000196.1 GCA_030619345.1 Candidatus Zixiibacteriota bacterium
AATTTCATCGACACGCTTTATATGAGTGTGGCCATTTTTGACAATGCCGACAAAAAGCACGCCTACACGATGCGTCCGATCAGGTTGATTTTTGAGTGATGCCAGCAGACTTCGACGTTAGGTGTTGATTCTCATTATCGGTCGGGTTGCGAATAACTGATCACCAATCACAATACTTGATTCTAAAGAAATCTGGCTCCGAACCCGGGCGACATAAAGCCGCTCTCTACGCGGGATCAGTCCTATTTCGCAGAGGGGTTAGGCTTAACTGTTTTGAGTATGTCGGAGGGTCTTCGTCCCAATTGCACTCCCGATGGGTATTATCAAAAGGTAAACGGATTGGTGTGAAACATAGTATGCCGTATTGCGTATCTAAATGCAGTCAGACAATAATGCATATAGGTGCGGGAGAGTTCGTATGGTAAAGAAGATTCTGGCAATCGGGTCGATTGTCACGGTAGTAGGTTTGGTGCTTTTTTTCGCGATTGATGGTTCCGCCAAGAAAGATGATGCTCTCAAGACAATCACGGTTGAGCGTGGATCAATCATAGATAAAGCCCTGGCCGTTGGACGGATTGAACCGAAGATGGAGATCGAGGTGAAATCCAAGATTCCCGGCATAGTCCGCAAGATCTATGTTGAAATCGGTGACTGTGTCAAAGCTGGTGATCCGCTGCTGGATGTGGCGCCCGATCCTACCCCGCTGGAATTTGCGGAATCCAAACGGCAGGTAGAAATCTACCAGGTTATTTTCGATAACGCCAAGCGCGAGAAGGATAGAGCCCAGACGTTGGTGGACAAGAAATTGATCTCGACGCAGGAATTTGAAGATAAAGCGGCCAGCTATGATGAGGCGGAACTCAGGCTGAAGTTGAGCACGGAGAAGCTGGCTCTGATTCAATCGGGAAAAACGAGAATCGCTGATATCGACATTGACAATGTAATCAGGTCACCGATCAGTGGAATGGTGCTTTCACAGTTAGTCGAAGAGGGTGACCCGGTGGTTCCGCTAACATCCTATCAGGCCGGTACCGAGCTTATGACTCTGGCACAGATGGACAATCTGGTTTTCAAGGGGAATGTTGATGAGATAGATGTCGGTAAGCTTACTGAGAATATACCGGCCGAGATAGAGATTGGCGCTTTGACTGATTCTAGGATTTCCGGTACGCTGACAAAGATTTCACCGAAGGCTCATAAAGAAGAGGGCTCGACATTGTTTGGAGTTGAGATTCATATCGACTCAGTCGGCGGCACTCTTCTTCGGGCTGGATACTCGGCCAACGCCGATATTATTATCACCAAAAAGGAAGACATTCTTCTGATACCGGAACGTCTGGTGACAATTACTGACTCGGTGTCCAGCGTGGAAGTTCAGGATAGTTTGGGCGTAATTATGACGATTGAAATTCAGACCGGTCTTTCGGATGGTATCAATATTGAAGTTACCGAGGGACTTGAGGAAGGTATGCTGGTGGTAGAGCGTCCTCCAAAGGAGATAACGGCCGACTAAACGGCTCGTAATCAGCCATGATTCCTCTGATGACCATCAAGCAGTTCTTCAATGATCTGCGTCGCCAGAAACTCCGCTCAGCATTGACGATGTTTGGAATTTTCTGGGGGACTTGTTCGATCGTGCTATTGTTCGCGTTCGGTCAGGGTATTACCGAATCACAGATCAAAGCGCAACGCGGTCTGGGTGACAATATCGCCATTATCTGGCCGGGTGTAACTTCCAAAGAGTTTCGAGGACTGCCGACCGGGCGGCGCATCCGCTTCACTGAAGATGACGCTCGTTTGATTAGATCCAAATCGACTACCCTCAAAGGGATTTCACCTGAGTACCGGGGGTGGAATGTAAACCTTCGCTACAAGAAACAGAATACCTTGCGTTCGGTCTCCGGAGTATGGCCCGAGTTTACCGACTTGCGGAATGTGATTCCTGCAGTCGGGTCACGGTTTATCAATCAGAGAGATATGGATGAGAAACGACGGGTTATCTTTCTCGGCAATAAGCTGGCCGAGGACCTCTTTGAACAGGAAGAAGCAATCGGCGAATCGATTCTCTTTAATGGCACTCCTTTCACCGTGATTGGTGTGATGAAAGAAAAAAAACAGAATTCATCATACAATGGCCGCGATAATCGCAACGCCTTTATTCCTTCAACAACTTTCAAAGCAATGTTCTCCCGCCGATATGTAAACGTCATGATCATTCAGGCGCACCCTACTGCCTCTATGGAAGCTACCAAAAATGAGGTGTACGAAATCATGGGTGAGAGATACAAATTTGATCCGTCCGATAAAGAGGCTTTTTCAATTTGGGATACGACCAAAGGGATAGCGTTTCTCAAGACGTTTTTTATGGCCTTTCAATATTTTCTTTTTGGTATTGGTGTCGCGACTCTCATAACCGGTGGGATAGGCGTTTCCAATATTATGAACGTAGTGTTGGAGGAACGCACGAAGGAAATTGGGATCAAAATGGCGCTAGGTGCCAAAAAGCAGATGATACTTCTTCAGTTCGTGCTGGAGACTCTCTTGATTACAGCAGTGGGCGGCATACTCGGGTTCGTCTTCGCGCACGCATTGATTCAAGTATTTCCGTATTTTGAGTTGGAAGAATTTATTGGCACGCCAAGGATCAATATGTTGGGCAGCATTATGGTCGTCGTCGTTCTCGGGCTGGTCGGGCTGGCCTCCGGATACTTCCCTGCTCGACGGGCGGCCAATTTGCAACCGGTACAGGCGTTGAAATTATTCTAGGGGAGAGTCATGAAGATATCGATTATCTACAACGTCTTTATCCGAGATTTTAGAAAACAGAAAAAACGCATAACACTTACATTGGTGGCGTTGGTGTGGGGAACAATATCGATTATGCTCCTGCTCGGATTTGGCGAAGGACTCCATCAGCAGATGACTGTGAATGACAAAGGTCTCGGCGAGGGAATTGCCATTGTCTGGGGTGGGCAGACTTCGATACCGTACAAAGGGATGGGCAAGGGACGTCGTATTCGCCTTCATGTCGACGATATGGAGTATATCAAAGGGCGTATTCCGGAAGTCAAAGAGATCGGCGGTCAGTATGATCGGTGGGGCGTAAACCTCAAGTATGGTGATCAGGTTGTGTCGGAACATTGTGTTGGTCTGACGCCCAACTACGAGCACATGCGTAACCTGATCCCCGAACAGGGTGGACGCATGATTAATAATCTGGATTTGAAACTGAAGCGCCGCGTTGTTTTTCTGGGCGACAACATTGCAAATCGTCTACTCGGCGAGGGAGATCCAGTCGGAGAGCAGATCCTGCTCAACTCGGTGCCGTTTACGATTATCGGTGTGATGATACCCAAACTGCAAAATTCAAGTTACGGCGGTATGGATGAAAACCAGGTCTCGATCCCGCTTACTACTTTCAAGGCGATTTTTGGTGATCTGTATCTGGACAATATCGTTTACCAGATTACCGATGTGAACCGCAATGAGGAGATCGAGAAGAAGCTATACGAAGTAATGGGTGAGCGGTACAAATTCGATCCGGAAGACGAGCGAGCCTTATCAGTATGGGATACAGTGGCGAGCAAAAAAGAGTTCGACAACATCATGTTCGGCATTCAGATATTTATGGGGATAATCGGCGGGTTGACCCTGCTTATTGCCGGAGTCGGCGTGGCAAATATAATGTATGTTTCAATCAAAGAGCGCACGAGGGAGATCGGCATTAAGATGGCTATGGGGGCAAAGCGTTCGTATATCCTGACGCAGTTTCTTCTTGAGGCACTGCTGATAACTTTTGGAGGCGGAGTTCTGGGCATGGCTATAAGTTATATCCTCACCGAGGGATTCAAACGGATACCGATTGAGTCGGATGTATTGAATATGATGGGAAGGCCTACCATTTCGATTGAGATCGGACTTCTGGTTATCGCCATCCTCAGCATTATGGGTGTCGTGGCGGGACTGTTCCCGGCGATGCGGGCATCGTCGGTCAACCCGGTGGAGTCTTTGCGCTATGAATAATTGTATGGGAGCGGTTTGTTATGATTAAAATGAAGCAGGTCGTCAAGAAATATACTACCGGCAAAGTGGAATTCACGGCGCTCAAAGGAATTGATCTCCATATCCGTAAGGGGGAACTGTCAGCGGTGATGGGTCCTTCCGGTTCGGGCAAATCCACCCTTATGAATATTATCGGATGCCTTGATGTGCCGTCATCGGGTGCTTACACCCTGGAAGGCAGAGATGTTGGTCAGTTGACTTCAAACGATCTGGCCGAGATTCGGAATAAGAAAATTGGCTTTGTCTTCCAGGCTTTTAATCTGTTGCCGTATGCCACAGCTTATGAAAATGTTGAGATCCCCCTTCTGTTTGCCGGAGCAAAAGCCAAACAGCGCAAAGAGCGAGTAATGGAATTGCTGTCGCGAGTAGGCCTGGCCGACAAAGTAGCCAACCGTCCGACCGAGATGTCCGGCGGGGAGATGCAAAGGGTGGCGATAGCGCGAGCGCTGGCCAATGAGCCGGACGTTATCCTTGCCGACGAACCAACCGGCAACCTGGACAGCCAATCCGGCGGCGAGATCGTGAAGCTGTTTCACGAGCTCTGGGAATCCGGCAAGACAATAATAATAATTACTCATGACAGCAATATTGCCGGGACTGCGGAACGAATCATTAAGTTAAAAGACGGCATGATCGAATCAAACGGCACCAGGCCACAGTAGGCGGCGATACCACCCATGAGATTGCGTCAATGAGTTGTAAACCCACCCGTTGGGTGGGGTACCAGTCAAACGGGCAGAGCGTTTGACCTACTATCTGAATTGTCGGGACCCCTTCAACAGGCTCAAGGTGACTTAGCGCCTAGACAGAAGTTTCTGCAGGCCAGGAGGCCTGCCTGTCCTGAGCTTGTCTAAGGGTCTCCTGAGAATCAACTAAGAATAGTTGACAAACAACTCACTATTTGCCACTATTATGATAGTATATATTCACACAAAGGGGAGAACAAATGACAAAGAACCAGATGATTGGACTAGTGGGCGTGGGGCTGTTGATCATTGGAGTCTTTCTGCCGATTGTAAGTGTGCCCGTCCTTGGTGACATCAATTATTTCCAGAACGGGAAGGGAGATGGTGTTATAATTCTCTTGTTAGCCGCGATTTCTTTTTTCTTAATTCTCACTAATCGACTGCAAGGACTTTATTTCACAAGCTCAGCCTCTCTTGGACTATTAATTTATACTTGTCTTACGTTTAGATCGA
>JAUXBO010000144.1 GCA_030619345.1 Candidatus Zixiibacteriota bacterium
ATCAAAGATGTCGAAACCACAGGGGTTTCGACCTACAACTATATCTTCTACCCCCCCAACTCCGTTAGGCGCTTGTCAATATTCTGGATTAGTTCCGGCCATGATTTGTCGAAGCCCGCTTTGACATACTCAGACCGAGCGCGTTTGAGTAGGTCGATCCCGCCCGATTTGTTGCCGGTTCCGATTTCACACTCACCTAAATCCTCGCATGCCTGACCAATAGCCGAGTGGTTATCAAGTCGCTCCGCCCAGGCCAGAACCGGACGCAGCCATTTTTTGGCTTCATCGAAATTACCGAGCCATCGATGAGTCATCCCCACATGATAGTCAGCAAACAGTTTGCCCATCTCACCGGAGAAGCGCCAGTGGTACTCGCGTGCTTTGACATAGCACTCCAGCGCGTTTTCAAAATCTTTTATGTCGTAATAAGTCCCGGCCAGATTGTTCCAGAGCGGTCCCAGCCAGCTTTCGACTTCGTTGGCTTCGGCAGCCTCGATCCCCTTTTTGCCCCATTCAATTTGCTCATTGGGATCATCGGCAACAATCGCAATCATATGGGCGGCATCGACTGCTCTCCCCCAAAGTGAATTCACCGTACAGTATTCATACATCTGATCAAAAGTCGCTCTCGCTGTGATCAGGTCATCTTCCTGCCACTCAAATCTCCCCCGAACTCCGAGATACCGCGACCATCCGTAGGGATCGGAGTCACGCACTTTGGATTCGGCCTTCCCAAGGAATGCACGACCTTCTTCTTTGTTGCCCAGCAGCAGATTCATACGGGCGCATTGAGAGAGCGCCTCGGACTCGACCGAGTAATTGAACTCTTTCCCGGCAACTTTGACTACATCGAGATAGCTGGTGAGCGCTTTCTGGTAATCACGGCTCTGAAAAATATCATCGGCCTGCGCAAGTAGCGAATCGGCGCTCATATCACTGTTAGTCACATTGGCTCCTTTGGGTTCTTTTTCAACAGCCACAGCAAAATTCAGAGATAGAGCTGAGGCGAGAATTGTGATCAAAATTGCTTTCATAGTAGATTCCTCCGGTATTGTTAATACCTCTGGTATTTATAATACCTCCGGTAGAGTTTGAAAATAAGCAGGGCGGCTGGCTTGTACAACCAGTTTTTGTGCGCGGCAGACCTCCCGGCCTGTCCTGAGCGGAGTCGAAGGGACGTCTGCCGCCCACTGAGTTCGGTCGGTGCAGACGAGCCTTCTCCGAATTCTGTTTGACCCGGTTTTGCCGGGAGCCTATATTCGACTCCTGACGTATAAGCTGAAATAAAACGAATTGACCAATTGCTAAATATCGGACCGGAAGGAATAAACAGATGCGGGCTTTGATTACAGGAATAACCGGCCAGGATGGCTCATATCTCGCCGAACTTCTGCTTGAAAAAGGGTACGAGGTTATCGGAATGGTGCGCCGATCTTCGACCGAATCATTCGACCGGATTGATCATCTCAAGGATGACGTTACGTTGGTCCAGGCCGATCTGTTGGATCAGCTCTCGATTATCAGTATTATCGAAGAACATAGGCCGGATGAAGTCTACAATCTCGCGGCTCAGTCGTTTGTGCCGACCAGTTGGAACCAGCCGGTCCTGACCGGTGAGTTTGACGCTATCGGCGTGACCAAGGTGCTTGAGGCAATTCGCTTAATCGATAAAAAGATTAAGTTCTATCAGGCTTCGTCTTCGGAGATGTTCGGAAAAGTCCAGGAAGTTCCGCAAAGCGAAACGACGCAATTCTATCCCCGCTCGCCCTACGGTGTGGCCAAAGTTTACGGGCACTGGATTACCATCAATTATCGTGAGAGCTACGGAATTCACGCCAACTCCGGCATCCTGTTTAACCATGAGTCCCCCCGTCGCGGACTGGAATTTGTCACACGCAAGATAACTGACGGTGTCGCCCGAATAAAACTCGGTCTGGGTGACAAACTGGCTCTTGGAAACCTTGATTCCAAGAGAGACTGGGGCTATGCCGGAGACTACGTTAAGGCGATGTGGTTGATGCTGCAACAGGATAAACCGGACGATTTCGTTATCGCCACTGGTGAAACGCACTCGGTTGAGGAGTTTGTTCGGGCTGCTTTTGAATATGTTGATCTTGATTACAAGGAATTTGTTGTTACCGACCCAAGATTTGTGCGACCGGCCGAGGTTGACCTGTTGCTGGGTGACCCCAAAAAAGCAAAAGAGAAATTGGGCTGGGAGCCAACGGTTAGTTTTGAAGAGTTGGTTCGCATGATGGTTGATGCCGACCTGGAGCGGCTAAACGAAGACCAGTAGGACATGAGAAAAAAGAACGCTTTCATAACCGGGATTGCCGGTTTTGTCGGCTCATGGCTGGCTGAGGAGTTATTGAATCATGGCTATGTAGTTCATGGAGCCGTCCTGGCCGAGGAACCGCTGGATAACATTGCTCACCTAAAGAGCGATCTCAAACTGTCAAAGCTGGACATTACCAATGCCGCTCAGTGCCGCCGCCTGCTAAAAAAAATAGCGCCCGACTATATCTTCCACCTGGCTGCATTTTCTTCGGTGGGACAATCTTTTGCGCATGATCGGGCAGCCTATCGAATCAATTTTGATGGCACGCTCAATATGCTGGAAGCAGCCGCTGATTTGAGCCGGATCAAAAAATTTCTGTTCACCAGTTCCGCCGACTGCTATGGATTGTTCAAACCAGAGAATAAGACTCTTCGGGAAGACCAGCCGCTCAATCCGATCTCTCCGTATGCGATTTCTAAAGTTGCCGCCGAACATGCCTGCCGGTTATTCTCCCGACAGGGTCGCCTTCCGGTGAATATCGCCCGTTCCTTTAATCATGCCGGACCGCGACAGAATGAAAATTTTGTTATCCCCTCCTTTTCAAGACAGATTGCTGCAATAGAAGCCGGGCAGCGGGAAGCTTTAATGTACGTTGGCGGCCTAACGGCCCGTCGTGATTTGTGCGATGTCCGTGATATCGTCCGAGGTTACCGCCTGATGGCGGCCAAAGGGAAAGCAGGCGAAACCTATCAGCTTTGCTCTGGTCGAACGCTCTCTATTGCACAGGTGCTTAGTCGCTTATTGGCCATGTCGACCTCTCGGATTCGGGTCAGAACGGACAGGTCACGGATTCGTAAGAACGATATTCCGGTTTTGCGTGGAAGCAACCGCAAGGCAGTTCAAGAGTTGGGTTTCGAGACCCGATATAAGATAAATATAACGCTAAGAGATACTCTGGACTATTTCAGAGAAAAACTATCCGGGCGATCCTGAGGGACCCGGTTGGGAGAAAAGTCAAATGCCAAAAAAGTCGTCGCAACGTAAGGATGTCAGCAAACAACTGATATCGAAGATCAAGGATAGAACTGCTAAAGTGGGCGTGATCGGACTGGGATATGTCGGGCTCCCGCTTTCGGTTGAGTTGGCCAACGATGGGTTCAAAGTGACCGGATTTGATATCTCCGCCGACAAAGTTAAATTGCTCAACAGCGGGCGGTCAGATATTGATGATGTTGCCGATGAGTCGGTCGCAAAGATCGTGAAGTCCGGCAATTTCAAAGCGACCACCTCTCCTGAGGCACTCAAGAATATGGATACGATTTCCATCTGTGTGCCAACCCCTCTTTCCAAAACGAAAGACCCCGATGTCAGCTATATCCTGGCCACCGTGGATTGGATTAAGCCCCGCCTTACACCCGGTACGCTGGTAGTTCTGGAATCGACAACCTACCCCGGCACGACCAATGATTTGATTTTGCCGCTACTTGAAGAGAGCGGACTAAAGATTGGGAAAGATATATTTCTGGCCTTTTCCCCGGAACGAGTGGACCCCGGCAACGCTACCTATACGACCAAGAATACGCCGCGAGTTGTTGGCGGTATAACTCCAGCCTGTACTGAAGTGGCAAAAACTTTCTATGAGCAAACCATTCCGAATATCCATGCCGTTTCATCTACCGGGGCAGCGGAAATGGTCAAACTGCTCGAAAATACTTTTCGTTCGGTCAACATTGGCCTGGTAAACGAAGTCGCTCTCATGTGTGACCGACTCGGCCTTGATGTCTGGGAAATTATCGATGCCGCCGCGACCAAGCCATTCGGATTCATGCCTTTCTATCCCGGACCGGGACTTGGCGGACACTGTATTCCGATCGATCCGCATTACCTGTCGTGGAAACTAAAATCTTTGAATTACTACGCCCGGTTTATCGAGTTGGCTGGCGAAATTAATAGCCAGATGCCGGAATATGTCGTTGATCGAATCTCCGGATTCCTCAACAAGAAATTCGCCAAAGCGATCAACAAGTCCAAAATCGTTGTTCTGGGAATCGCCTACAAAAAAGACATCAAGGATGTGCGCGAATCTCCGGCCCTCGACGTGATGAAATTGCTGGAAGATAAAGGTGCCAAGATTTTCTACAATGATCCGTTTGTACCGGAGATCAGGTGGAATTCAGGCAAGATCAAGTCGCACAAACTGACCTCATCACTGCTCAAAAAAGCTGACCTGACGATAGTTTTGACAAATCACACTGAGTACGACTACCAGTGGATTGTTGATAATTCGATAGCGGTTTTTGATACCCGGAATGCTACCAAAGGAGTGACAAAAAATCGCAGCAGGATTCAATTACTCTAAGGAGTTCAATAATCTGATAGGCTATTATGGAGACTCGTCTTGCGACGAGTCTCTTTTTTTCAAATAAACCACAATCTGATTATGTTGTACCCCCCAAACTATCTTGCAACCTCCACTGATTTCTACAACAGCGCAAAGATTCTATCCGTTTTGTCCGATAATCTAAAGGATAACAGAAGGTTACCAATGACAGATCGCTTGAACGAACGAGACAAAAGAATCCAGGATATCTCCTTTATCCTCAAAGACCTCCTGAAAGTGGTCAAAGTCGTCTATATGTACCCGGAAGATAACCCTCTTCCTCAATCTCTGAAGCGTTCGTTTTCTGAAAAGCTCGTATCACTTGTCGAATTGCACGGTGATTTGCGGGTCAAGGTAAAGCAGGACAGCCTCCTTTATGATGATGAGACTGTCTACGTGGATAAGTCCAAAGAAGAAGCGTTGGCCGGTATTTTTTTCGAGACAGGAATTACCAGTTTTGTATTCAGTGATGGTCTCGACGTACCCGATGTTCATAAGCTGCTGGATGTTTTCAAGGCGTATTTAAACTCACCTTCGCGCTCATTCGATATTGTTGCCGGATTCTGGGAAGCGCAGATTGTCGGCTTTTCTTTTACCACTGTCGAAGATATCGCCCTGGCAGAATACGACAATAACTTTGACTATCAGGATTATCTGAGCCGAGGTGACAACGATCAGGAAGCTCGACCCCGCCAGGGAACTTCCTCGGGTGAAGGATACCAGAGAATATTCCAGGGACAGATCGACCTGGATTCGCTGGAGAAGGTTGATGACGCTCTCAGCAAATATAAAGGCAAGATTGACAAGAGTCGGCCCGCCACGCGCGAGGAACTGCTGTTTTATGCTCAGAGTTTTGGCGAGACAGACGAAGACTACGGCAGCGGAGAAGATGAAATATCTTTGATTGCCTCGGAAGCAGCCGAAAAGCTCGGGTTCACAGAACAGTCTGCAGCAGTTCCCAGTAGACCATCGACGACCATAATTCTCAATGATACCTTGGTTCTATCGGAGGAAGAAGAAGAAAAAATTCAGCAGCTCGTTTCCGAGGATGCTTTCTTTGAACCATACGAATCGACCGTTGAAATACTCAAGGAGATGCTTCTCCAAGAGACCGAACTTCCCGGATTCTCGGAAACCGTGACAATCTGCGAAAAAATATGCTCTGAATTTGTCCAGCAGGGCAGACTGATGGAAGCGGCCCAGATTCTCACCCACCTGAACCAGATACAGGATGAGGTAGGCCAACAGCATCCGATATGGGTAGAGCGTCTAAAAGAAGTTTTGATCACCGCCGGGAGCCGCGAAAAACTATCCCAACTTCGTGACGCATTAAACTCTCACCCGGATATTGGAGCCGGAATGCTCAGGAAGTATCTGGCCAACTTTGGCTGGGAAGCGCTTAGCGGAATAACCGAATTACTGGGGTCCATTCGCAACAATCAACATCACAGCACTGTTTGTGATTACCTTGCTTCATTCGGGAAAGAGAATCTTCATATAGTGTCCCGTGGCATCTCAGACAAAAACCCCGAAGTGGTAGCAAGCTCGATTGAGATTCTCGGCCGTCTTGATGACAAACGAGTGTATCCCTATTTGGAGAAAGTCATCACCCATGAATCATCGACCGTCCGCGGTCAGTTGATTGAGACTCTGGCCACTAACTGTTCTGAAAAGTCGACTGAGATGATTGGCTTTCTGGCCCAAGATAGGGACCCGGATATTCGACGGAAAGCAATAAAAGCTCTGAGCGAGATTTCCTGCCCGTATTGTTTCAATATTATTGCCGATCTAATTAATGACGACAGCTTTGCCCGGGCAGATCATGACGAACAACGACTGTTGTTGAATTCACTCTCGCAACGTGGTGGAGAACACGCCGTGAGTTACCTTCGAGCGTTGATACTCAAATACAATTTCCTCCAGAGC
>JAUXBO010000148.1 GCA_030619345.1 Candidatus Zixiibacteriota bacterium
GAGGGTTACTAAATGGCTCCCAGCAAGGCGGCTGATCGTAAGAAAACAGCCAAAAAGATGACCGCAAAAGCCAAGACCAAGGCAAAATCGTCTGGTAAAAGCTCCACACGCAGAAAATCCGAGACAAAACCAAGCGTTGCCGCCAAATCTGGCGAGAAATACTACTATTTCTTTGGAGGTGGCAAGGCCGAGGGCAAGGCCGAGATGAAAGATCTCCTGGGAGGCAAGGGCGCCAATCTGGCTGAGATGACCAATATCGGTATTCCCGTCCCTCCCGGATTTACCATTACAACCGATGCCTGCAAAGCTTTCTATGAAAATAGCATGGAGACTCCAAAAGCTATCGATAGTGAACTTGAGGCTTACGTTACCAAAATAGAAAAATTAACGGGGACCAAATTCGGTGACCCGTCATCACCTCTGCTCATCTCGGTTCGGTCCGGATCCAAATTCTCAATGCCTGGGATGATGGATACGGTTCTTAATCTTGGACTCAATGAAGAGACTGTACAGGGGCTGGCGGACAAAACCTCAAACCAGAGACTGGCCCTTGACAACTATCGTCGCTTCATCTGTATGTTTGGTGATGTCGTCCTTGGTATCGACCGGGAATTGTTTGAATCCGTAATAGCCAAGCGAAAAAAAGAGAAGCGAATAAAGCAAGACAGCTCTCTGCAGCCTAATGATCTCAAAGAGATCGTCAAGAAGTTCAAGAAGATTATTAAGCGTAAAACGGGTGAAGATTTTCCGGATGATCCCTGGCAGCAACTTAGATTGGCACGAGATGCCGTTTTCCGTAGTTGGAATAATCCCAGGGCAATTTCATATCGGCGTCTGAACAGTATCCCTTCGGAAATAGGGACTGCCATCAATATTCAGGCTATGGTTTTTGGAAATATGGGCAATTCGTCCGCCACTGGTGTTGGCTTTACGAGGAACCCCTCGAACGGAAACAAGGAGTTTTATGGCGAATACCTCGTCAACGCTCAGGGTGAAGACGTGGTAGCCGGAATTCGTACTCCTCAGCCTATTGCAGAACTGGGCAAGGAGATGCCGAAAGTATTCAAACAGCTCAAGGCCATTACGGCCCGTCTCGAAAAGCACTATCGCGATATTCAGGATTTCGAGTTTACCGTCCAGGAAGAAAAACTCTACATGCTGCAGACTCGCAATGGCAAGCGCACCGTCCAGGCAGCAATCAAGATTGCTGTCGATATGGTCAAAGAGAAACTGATTACGCGCAAAGAGGCTCTGCTTCGGATCGAACCGCAGTCGTTGGATAATCTGCTTCATCCAAGTATCGATCCCAAAGCCAAATTTAAAGCTATCGCCAAAGGATTAGCCGCTTCGCCGGGGGCTGCTTCAGGCATCGTCTATTTCACCGCTGAGGATGTGGTCAAAGCTGGCAAAAAGAAAAGTGTTATTTTGGTCCGCGATGAAACCAACCCTGATGATATTGAGGGCATGGCGGCCGCGGTCGGTATACTTACCGCCCGAGGAGGGATGACCTCCCATGCGGCTGTGGTTGCTCGTGGAATGGGCAAGTGCTGTGTTAGCGGAGCTGAGTCTATTCGAGTAAATTTGTCCAAAAAACAATTTCAGGTCGGACGTTTAATAATCAAAGAGGGCGAAGTCATTACGCTCAACGGAACCACCGGAGACATCGTTCTCGGCGAGGTGCCGACAATCGAGCCGGAGATGTCCGAAGAATTTGCTGAATTCATGAGTTGGGCAGACGAAGTCCGTACCCTTGGCGTTCGTACCAATGCCGATACGCCGAAGGATGCTATTAAGGCGATCAAGCTCGGGGCCGAAGGTATCGGCCTTTGCCGGACGGAGCACATGTTTTTTGCAGAAGATCGAATTCCGTATGTCCAGCAAATGATAATCGCGGATTCTCCCGAGGAGAGACAAATTGCGTTGGATAAGCTGCAGACATTCCAGCGCAAAGATTTCAAGGAGATATTCAACGCCATGCAGGGGATGCCGGTAACGATCCGGACTCTGGATCCTCCTCTCCATGAATTCCTGCCACGCCGTGAAGAAATTGAAGCGGAGATCGACAAACTCGACAAGGACACAGATTCCTACGAGGAGGAGGTCGATAGATTGGAGCGAACCCTCAGGCGTATCGATGAACTTCACGAGACCAATCCAATGCTCGGGCATCGTGGCTGTCGTCTCGGGGTAATGTATCCCGAAATCACCGAGATGCAGACGCGCGCGATCATCCAGGCTGCCTGTGATCTGGCCAAAGACAAAAAGAAGATTTTCCCGGAAATCATGATCCCTCTTGTTGGTCATGTCAATGAGTTCATAAACCAGAAAGAAGTTGTTGAGCGGGTAGCCAACGAGATTATTGCCAAGTCTAAGGCCAAGAAGCTCGAGTACAAGATTGGTACGATGATTGAGATTCCGCGTGCCGCCCTGACCGCCGACGAGATTGCCGAGCATGCTGACTTCTTTAGTTTTGGAACTAATGATCTGACTCAAATGGCAATGGGTTTCTCCCGCGATGACGCCGGGAAGTTTCTCAGTTACTACGTTGAGAGCGGCATCCTTCCTGAGGATCCGTTTGTCTCGATTGATCAGACCGGGGTTGGTCAACTGATCGAAATGGGCAAAGAAAAGGGAAAGAAGGCGCGGCCGGATTTGAAGGTCGGGATTTGCGGCGAACATGGCGGCGACCCGAATTCAATCGATTTCTGTCATCGTATTGGACTCGACTACGTTTCCTGTTCACCGTTCCGGGTGCCTATCGCACGCCTGGCGGCGGCTCATGCAACTCTTCGCTACGCTTCTGTCAAAGGTAAAAAGAAGTAAACTTCTTTCACAATTTGTCATTTAAACCGCCGGATCATCCCGGCGGTTTTTTTTGTTTGTGAAGTGGGCAACATTGGTTCTGAAATGAGGTTTAGCTTGACTTTTTGGCAAATAAAGCTTGATTCAAACTCAAGTATATTGTCTGAAGAGTCGCTGTGAACGAAGTTGCCCTGCCCGGCAAGGCATTGAAAGAAATGAGGTTATGAGAAAAGAATTAGCCCCAATATTTAGACCCCGCTCCATCGCTGTTATCGGCGCATCCACCACTCGTGGCAAAATTGGCCGCGAGATGATACACAATATCTTGCTGGCTGAGTTTCAGGGAAAAGTTTTTCCGGTCAATCCCAATTCTTCGGTAGTGCATTCTATAAAGGCGTATTCAACGGTTTTAGATGTGCCCGATTCCGTCGATCTGGCTATCATTATAGTAGCAAAAAAACATGTTCGTGAAATGGCCAGGCAGTGTGGAGAAAAGGGTGTTAAGGGATTAGTCGTGATTTCGGCCGGGTTTTCGGAAGTAGGCAAAGAAGGCAAGAAGCGAGAACTCGAATTGCTGGCCGTGTGTCATGAATATGGAATGCGCATGATCGGACCGAACTGTTTTGGGATTGTGAATACCAGTCCGGATGTCCGTCTCAATGCCACTTTCGGAAAAATTAATCCGAAAATAGGACGGATCGGTTTCATTACCCAGTCCGGTGCTATGGGTGAGGCCATCATGAATCATGCCAATGAACTGGGGATTGGCTTCTCGATCATAGCCTCGATCGGCAATAAGGCCGATATCTCTTCCAACGATATTCTCGATTATATGCAGGATGATCCCAATACTGATATAATCCTGATGTACCTTGAAAATTTCGGTAACCCTCAGAATTTCACAAGAATTGCTCGGAAGATATCCCGAACCAAACCGATCATCGCGGTCAAGTCGGGTCGCACCAAACTGGGTGCGATGGCCGCTTCGTCTCACACCGGAGCACTGGCCGGACTTGATGTTGGCGTTGATGCCCTGTTTGAGCAGAGTGGCGTGATGCGGGTCGATACAGTCGAGGAACTATTCGATGTTGCCGCGGCGCTCTCAAAACAGCCAATTCCCAAAGGGAACCGGGTAGCCGTTGTGACCAATGCCGGAGGTCCGGGCATCCTGGCCACCGATGCCCTCATCAGTAACGGTATGGAGATGCCTCCCTTGTCTCCCGGCACCGTGAAGAAACTCAAGAAATCGATTTCAGCCGAAGCATCGTTTTCCAATCCAATGGATATGGTCGCCGGAGCCGGTGGACGTGAGTTCAAACTGACTCTGGATGCCATTAAGAACGACTCTCGCTACGATGCGATTATTCCGATTTTTGTGCCGCCGGTCACGATTGACCAGATGGACGTGGCACGAAATATCCAGGAATCTCTCGAAGGAACAGACAAAACAATCCTGGCCTGTTTCATGGGAGCCGGAGAGAAGCCGGAAGCGATAGAATTTCTTAAGGACCATAATATCCCCGTATATATTTTCCCGGAAGCAATCGCCAAGACTCTTGCTCTTCTGGCTGAACATAGAGAGTGGCTTAACAAACCGAGCGGAAAGTATAGAAATTTCAAAGTCGACAAAGCTGAGGCCGAGGCTGTGATCGAGTCAGCTTACGCCAAAGGAGAGCTGTCAATTGTTGGGGAAGAAGCGATCAAGATTCTCCAGGCTTACGGTATTCCTGCTGTCGGTTATGAGTACGCTTCAAACGCAAAAGAGGCCGTGGCCGCTGCTGACAAGATTGGTTATCCGGTCGTAATGAAGATTAATAGCCCACCCATGCTGCACAAGACCGAAGCTGGCGGAGTGATGGTGGACTTGAGAACTGCTGCCGAGGTTCGCGCCGCCGGTAATGAAATGGAAAGGCGAGCGGGGAAACTGAAGGAAGGTGAAAAATTCACAGTTGTTCTGCAGAAGATGGTGGCGGGCGGAATCGAAACTGTTATGGGAGTCACTATTGATCCTTCGTTTGGTCCTCTAATAATGTTTGGTCTGGGCGGCATCTATGTTGAAGTAATGAAAGACGTATCGTTTAGAATCAATCCCATCACCGACATGGAAGCCCGCGAGATGATAAGGTCGATTAAGTCGTACCCGGTTCTCTCAGGATTCCGAGGCTCCAAACCGGTCAATGAGAAGATACTCCAGGACACTCTCTTGAAGTTATCGCAACTGGTACGGGACTTTGATTGCTTTAGCGAAATTGACATCAATCCGTTTATCGCTTCGGCAGATATATCGGCCTGCAAGGCCGTGGACGCCCGGTTTATTCTTCTGAAGCGTTAGGTCGGACTGTTGACTTAGCCGTCCTATTTGCGTAAATAACTCTGACGGAAACAGATAGACAACCTGAGTTCTGTCCGACCGCTTGTTTTCCCGATAAGGAGCCGCGATGAAGTTAGAAATCAAAGCTTTCGGAATCTGGTCGCTGATAAAGGTGACTTTTTTCCTCAATCTGATTCTGGGTTTCATGATCGGAGTGCTGACAGCGCTCTTTTTGGTTCCCATGATGGCTCTTATGTCCGAGATGGGCGGTTTCCCCGGTATGCCGACTCAGGATATTCAATTGTCATTCGGGGCCATGCTGATAGTAATCCCGGTGATGAACTCTCTCCTCTATGCTGTCTTTGGGACTATCTTGATATCAATAATGGCCGGATTATATAATCTGGTTGCACGACTGCTGGGGGGAATCGAAATAAACGTTGCTGACCTCACCATGCAGCCGGTGGTAACTACCGCACCGGCGGACGCTGTCCATCGTCCGACCATGCCACCCCCGCCGTCCCCAATACACCCCCCAACGGCCGCTACACCGCCGATTGAACCATCACGTCCATCACCGACGACAGATTCGTTTGGCCGGGACAAACCAGAAAACGATCAACAGTATGACAGATAAACAAGTTAGAGTCAGAATTGCACCATCACCTTCCGGTTACTTGCATGTCGGGACAGCGCGAACGGCCATTTTCAATTACCTTTTTGCCCGTCACTATGACGGACGGTTTCTCATTCGCATCGAAGATACCGACACCTCTCGATCCGACGCCTCCTTAGTCGAGCCAATTCTCGATGCCTTGCGCTGGCTGAATCTCGAGTGGGACGAAGAGATCGTGTACCAGTCGCAGCGTCTCGATATTTATCGAGAATACGCACAGAAGTTGGTGGAGTCTGGTGCAGCGTACCATTGTTTCTGTACACGCGAAGAATTGGAGGCGGAACGGGAAAAGGCGCGTGCCGAGAAAAAAGCTCCAATGTATTCCCGCAAGTGCTTGCGAATGTCGCCGCAGGAAAAGAAAGAGCGACTCGCTGCCGGTGAAAAACCAACTGTGAGACTTCAGATACCAGAACGTGACCTTTCGTATGACGATATGGTGGTGGGGAAAGTCTCGCGAAGCAACAAGGATATTGAGGATTTCATTGTGGCTCGCTCCGATGGATCGGCTACTTACAATCTTGCCGTTGTCGTGGATGATCACTTGATGGAGATTACCCACGTTATTCGGGGCAACGATCATATCACCAACAGTTTCAAGCAGATTCATA
>JAUXBO010000234.1 GCA_030619345.1 Candidatus Zixiibacteriota bacterium
CCATGACTGTCAACCATGATCCAATTCTATTGTTTTCCGCAACTGAATTCCAGGTTGAGGCGGTTGGACAAGCCAACGCTCTCTGCGCTCTGTATGCAGATGGCGTCCTGTATGGTGCTGCCTATGCCGATGCCAGTGGCTCGGTCACCATTCCGATTGGAACGACACTGCCTATAGGCCAGTTGGTCACACTGACTGTCACCGATTATAATGTCCTTACCTATACAGCCAGTATTCAGGTCATCACCCCCTCTGGTCCGTATGTCGTTTATGACAGTGACGTCATCAATGACGCCTCCGGAAACGGGAATGGCTTAATCGAAAACGGTGAGAATATTCTAATGGGAATTCAGATCGCCAACGTCGGTCCGGACACGGCTTACAATGTCAACATGACGATGACCACATCGGATTCCTATGTCACTATTACTGACGGAACTGAAGCTTACGGTACTGTCTCACCCGATGGCGGCACGGTTTATATCGTCGATGGGTTTGCATTCACTGTTGCCTCCGATGTTCCCGACCGACACTCAGTGACATTTGACCTGGAGATCACCGGAACCGCCCGCGACACCTGGACCGGTAGTTTCTCCGTTGAGCTTCATACGCCGGTCATGGAATATGACGCGATGACAATTGACGACGCCACCGGTGATAACAACGGTATTCTTGATCCCGGAGAAAGCGCTGATATCGCGGTGCAAATTCTCAACAGCGGCTCCAGTATTGCCGGCAATGTCTCGGCTACACTGGCCTGCACCGACTCCTACATTACGATTACTGACGCCGATGGCTACTACGGGACAGTTGATTCGGGTGGTGGCACGGCAATCAACAACACGGACAAGTATATTGTCTCGGCGGCTTCGGATTGTCCTGTCGGTTATGCCGTTTCAATGGAACTCACGATCAGTGCAGATGGTGGCTATTCAGAGGTGCTCTACTTTAACCTGACTGTCGGCGACCGTGTCGTCTTCTACTATGACGACTTCGCCTTCGATCAGGGTTGGACCACCCTGGGCGGCTCCGCCGAGTGGGCGATCGGACCGGCTATTGGCGGAGGAGGAGATCCCTCAGAGGATCACACCCTAACTTCCGACAATATGGTCCTCGGCAATGACCTGACATCATCGGGAACATACAACGCCAACGTCAGCCCGATGCAGTATGTCTACTCACCGCCAATAGACTGTGGGACAATGTCGGGCGTCATAATGACTTTCTGGCATTGGTTGGGGATGGAGACATCCAATTATGACCACGGCTATTTTGAGGCTTATGACGGCTCCAGTTGGGTTCGCCTGCATGAGAACCCGGCAACTACGGTGCAGCCATTCGAATGGACTGAAGAAAACTACGATCTGTCTGCTATCGCCGATAGCAACGCCAATTTCCAACTGCGGTTTGGATTGAGCAGCGACGGATCGCAACAGTACTGTGGTTGGAATATTGATGACATTGAGATAAAGGGCTATGGTCATGTTGGACAGCCGAACATTGAGCTATCGGTTTCCGAATTGAGTGCTTCCTTGCAGCCGGAAGATCAGACCACAGTTACCCTTCGCATTCGCAACAGTGGTGACGGGACTCTTCGTGTCGCCTTCACTGCTTCCGCCGATTGGCTGGAGTGTGCTTCGGGGCAGAATACCATTGCTCCGGGCGACTCCTTGGATTATCCGATCACTTTTAACGCTGCTGGAGAAAGTTGCGGCGACCATAATTGTACGCTTGATTATGTCTCGAACGTCAATGGTCAGCAGACAGGGTCCTTGCCGGTAAGTATGCATATTTTCACACCGGACATTGCTTTGAATCAGACGAGTATTACCGAAACGGTAGCAGCCGGTGACGTAATGCCTTGCCCGTTGCAGATTGACAACACCGGTCCCGGTCGCCTGTTCTACCAGATCAACTGTCAGATGATGAAAGGCGGCCAGGTCGCAAGGGTGGTACCATCCGAACCGGCAGGATTCCGACCGGCCGATGGGGATAAGTCGGACGCTGAGGAACCATTCTTCGCTCGCACCGACAAAGGCTTCGGCGGTCCCGACACTTACGGACACAGCTGGACTGACTCCGATGAATCCGGCGGTCCCGGTTACGCCTGGGTTGATATCTCAACAACGGGAACTGCCCTCACATTGAGTGATGACTCTTTCACCGGGCCAATTTCGATTGGATTCTCATTCCCTTACTATGACTCGGCGTACAGTTCGTTGTACATCGGTTCCAACGGCATCCTGACATTTGATGAGGGTTCCAGCAATCGTGTCAATACGACCCTTCCAACGACCGGCATGACCGCCATGATAGCGCTCTGGTGGGATGATCTTAACCCGGCGGCAGGAGGTACGATCTACTACTATCGCGATGCTGCTAACTCACGCTTTGTGGTAAGCTATGTGGGTGTTCCTCTCTATCAATCCGGCGGAGGGACAGGCTCACTATCAGCCCAGGCAATTCTCGGTTCGGACGGATCGATCACAATGCAATATGGAACCATGGACCCCGGAGCGCTCACGTTTGAAAGCGGTACAATCGGTATTCAGAATTCCACCGCCGATGACGGCCTGGAGGTTCTGTACAACGCTCCTTATATGCACAGCAACCTGGCTATCAAAATCAGCGCTGAGCGCTGGCTCTGGGCCTCTCCCACGGGTGGAGTGATAGAGCCGAGCAGTTCCGTGACGATTCAGATCATGCTCGACGCTACTGATCTTGATGATGGTATTTACGATGGCGTGGTGTATGTTAGCAGTAATGATCCCGACAGTCCGGTCAGTACCGTGCCGGTGACCCTGATGGTAGCTTCGTACATTTGTGGTGATATCGATGGAAACGGAGCAGGGCCGGATGTATCCGATCTGACTTACCTGGTCGAATACTTGTTCAATGGAGGAACCCCACCGGTTACAATGGCGGCCGCGGATCTCAACGGCTCCGGTGGCGACCCGGATATTATTGACCTGACATATTTTGTCGACTATCTCTTCAATGGAGGTGCAGAGCCCAACTGCCCGTAGGCGGTTCGACACAGGAACATAATGCATTTTGCAACCGGCGGCTTCCAACTGAGGTCGCCGGTTTTCTTATGCATATCAACTGTACGTCTCCAGACAATCCGGACAAGTGGGCTTCATCAACTGGACCCGACTATGTTTTTGATATGTACGACAATTCCACGGTTGGTGGAATAACCGATAGCCCGGTACCCTGCCAGCCTTTTTCGATAAATGCGGACAAGAACAAGAACCTGCCTGTCGACAAAATCATAGACACCTACCTCGTATTTATTGTCGTGTAGACGATGCAAACCCGGCGTAATGCTACAATGTCCCGCGCCAGGAAATCGGCAGAGCCAGGAACAATGTGTCCAAACGAGCATCATCGAATCCCTCACCGATATGTCTGCCAGTTGCGAGAATGACTCGCTCTTTGTCATCGAGAATTGACTTCAGTTGATCTACTACTGCCTCGCGTTGTCTTTTACTCATACCACTTTTTAGCACCACAACATTTTTTGCCGATTTTCCAAGCATTTCAGTTAGAACTCTAAGTGTTCTGTTCTTTCGGTCATAACCAGAGGAGATCGACCCTCAGCAACGGTCACACGATTAGTCAACGATGAAACCGACGTCATTTGGCGGGCAACAATGTATTGACATCGTGGGTAAATACATCTATATTTCTCTACAGTGGGGGGGGTGATTGTATAGTCGGAGAGTCGCCTGATAACCAACCCGATTTTTCGAGAGGAAATCAATGCAACGTTTCGATACCGTCGTTATCTCGTCGGTGACAAGTGTAAACAAATCCGGTATCGTCGCGTCGATGATATCCGATTTTGACATTTATTCATCCAGTAGCACCAGCGCTCGAGTTGGGCGTGAACTGATAGCGGAGATACTACCATGCAAATCAGAATAGTTTTCATGACTGCGTCTCTCATTCTCATCGCCGGGTGGGACGGCTTGAGCCAGCAGCCGTTGGGATCCGATATGAATGACGAAGTCCTCGGTCTGGCGATTGTCGTCGAAAACAACGTAAACAAGCAGACACCCAGTGCTGTCAGTGTTGTTCCGATAGTTGAGAAATCAACCGGCGACGAGTCGGAACCACGGGCAGGCTTTGCCCTGACCCGTCCTACAAGTGCGGACAACCACGCTACGGATAACCCCACCGCCGAAGAAATAACGATGAAAACCGCTGAAAGGCTGTCCAAAACTATAGTTCACCGGTACCCTTGTGACCTTAGAACCGACCCTATCCAGCGCGAATCCGCCACACGTCAGACAAGTTCGCGGAGTGAGTTGTTCTTCGAGGGGTTTGAAAGCGGAGTGGTGCCGCCATCCGGTTGGACCGCCATCGTTAACAACGACTACACGTGGGAACCCAACAGTTTCTCCC
>JAUXBO010000169.1 GCA_030619345.1 Candidatus Zixiibacteriota bacterium
ATGACCTGGATGGCCCGGTCGACAGCACCTTCTCTGGAACCGGCATCCAGTTCTTCCAATTTGACTCTCAGGACGACATGAATTCCGCCCTGCAAATCGAGTCCCAGGCGGATGGCTCGTTGCTGAAGATGCAGCAAATCGCCCGGGGCGTCTTCCTGCATGGCGATCCGATCTTCATCGCTCATAGTCCAGAGCTTGAGAGTATTCCAGAACGCTACTACCGCCACCACTATCAGGATGAGCGTCAGTATTATTCGCCAGTTGTTTTTGGACATGTAAAACCTTTCTCTATGATTCTACTATAATATGTTGATAATTCTCTATGTTCGAAAATCCAGCTATCCTAAGTTGAGAGACCCTTAAGCCTACCTAACTTCTTTGGATAAGGAAAAAAGTAGCTTTGCTACCTGGTGACAATGTCACCTAGCTGGTGCCGGAGGGTTTGGCGCCAACTAGTCTAAATTGACGGCCTAAATGCGAAGAAACTTGTGATGAGGATTTTATAAGCGAAGATTTGAAATCTCTGTCTGATCGGCCAAAATCAAATTGATGAAAAGCTTTTGATGATAGTCTGGTCCGGGATGATCCGTCGGAATCCTGAGATGTGACATGGCAGGCGACAAAAGCCTGCTCGTTTCCGAGTGGGGAGCCGTTGGGGGTCATCGATTCGGGAGCGCCATCGACCCATTCCGAAGACTCCAGTAGTGGGATCACTGAGATTTGTTCGACACCTCTCTCGGCAGCAACGTTTTTCAGTAGTGACGGGACGCCACTGGCGTGAGAAATAAAGCCTACAAAGAGAATCAGGACCAAAATTGACCGGACTAATTCTGTTGAAAAACAGGTTATTTTGTAGATTTTTGTAGTCATAAGATCACGGCGAATATAGTCCAAAACAGATTTTAGTCAATCAAATTCTATGTCTTGCACAAGTTGACAATCAGTCTCTCTTGACATAATATAACCTGTTGCCCCGAATAAGGATAAATAGAACGAGGGGCGTCATAAAACATGTTTGAAAAGGATATCATTATGCCCGTCAAATTGGTCTCGAAATACCTGACACACTTTCTTGTTTACAGCTTTGTTTTAGTTATCGGCAGTTCGGTCGGTTTTGCCCAATCGGAAACATTCCATTTGGACAACGGTATGGAAGTTATCCTGCAGGAACAACATGGTTCTCCTATGGTGGCGACTATACTTTTCGTGAAATCGGGGAGCAAGTACGAAACGAAATTTGAGAATGGTATAACTCATTTTTTGGAGCATCTTCTGTTTAACGGTACGACATCGCTTTCACGACTGGAACTTGATAATTCCATCAATGATCTGGGCGGCTATCTCAATGCCTTCACCAGGAAGGAGTTGACAGCCTACCTCGTTTTACTTCCCAGTCAATACATCGATTATGGTATGACCGTTCAGGCCGACATGCTTTTCAATTCAACGATCCCGCTGGAAGAATTGGAGAAAGAACGCAAAGTTGTGATTGAGGAGATCAATCAAAGTGCTGATTCACCCGGTTCGGTGGCGGATGCTTTTTTTGTTGAGAAGGCTTACGCCGGTACCGAGTATGCCCGTCCGGTCCTTGGCTACAAAGCGTTTATTAAGAATATCCCGAGAGAATCGATCATTGACTATTGGAAGAAATCCTATCTGCCGTCAAACATAACTCTTCTGGTCATTGGGGACTTCCAAAGTGACAGTATGAAAATAATGATCCGGTCGGTTTTTGATAAATTCACGGATGAATCTGTTGGACTGCCTGTTGCAGACTCAACTGCTTCTGATGAATCCACTCTCCGCACACACGCAACAGAATTACTGGGACAGACGGTTTATGATACAGTAGCGAATGTTCCTTCCACATACATCAACTTCTCGTATGCCGCTCCACAAGTCTCCGATTCTGATTACCTGGCCATTGATCTGTTGAGTATGTACCTCGGGATGGACGACATTTCACCCCTTATGAAAGATCTTAAAGGAGGGGCTGAGCCACTGGCGACCGAAGCCTGGGTTTCGCTGGTAACGTATGCAGAATTCTCGCGTCTGGAAATAGGCGTAATCACCAACGATGCGAGCAAAAAGGATACGATAGTAAATCTGATTAAGAACCACGTCAGTTCCATTAAGGACCACGCTGCCGACCCCAACGCCATCAATGGTATCGTAACTTCCTCCCGATGTCAGAACATTTATATGTCGGAGAAACTTCACTTCCTCGGATTTATAATCGCTCCCATGATGATGACGGCCGGATGGGATTTTATCCAGGCCTATCCGGATGAGATTGGAAAGGTCAATTGGGCACAGTGTCGCCAGGCGGCAAAAAAATGGTTTACCGAACCAAATTACGTAGCCACAATAGTGCGCCCTGCAGATACGGGTCAAATAGCCTACCGTCCGAAGGTGATTACAGACGAAGAAGTGATAGCTCATTTTGCTTCCGCGAGTTTTTCCGACTATGATCCTTCGACCCGCCCGAAGATCACGTATCCCTCGACCGAACAGGTCAATTTTGAACTGAAGGATGAAGCCGATTACCATCGCGAGGAATTGGCCAACGGTATGACTGTCTTTGTGAAATCAAGTCCGGGTAACAAGATATTCGCAATGAATATCCTGGGCCGGAATCGCACTATTAATGAGCCGATCGGTAAAGAAGGAATCACCGACTTTGTCAATCGAATGATCGAACGAGGCACCGTTACACGCAATGGCCGAGAACTAACGCGCGACCTCGCTTCAATCGGCGCCAACACAACACTTTACGATAATCCCTGGATACCATACGATGATCGGTACACCAGTCGTCGCTTCTCGTTTATGAAGTTTGAGACTATTGACGAGTATGCCGAGAAGGGATTTCATCTGTTCACTGAGATGCTTCTGTATCCATCGTTTGATCCTGCTGAGATCGAAAATGTCCGACAGTCGATGATCGGTGTCGCCATGCGCAACAAAGGGAAGACATCAAATGTGGCCAAAGCCCTCTTTTACCGGACGATGTTTGGAGATTCGGCGTATGGTCGGCCAGTGATGGGCAATGCTCAGTCTATCGGTACGATTTCACGCGAGGAACTGCTTGAACACCATGCCGGTTTTTATTCTCCTGAGAATATGATCTTGACTGTTGTCTCTGCGCGTCCCGTGTCGGAAGTTATGAGTTGGATTGACCGGAGCTTTGGGCGGCTTATTTCAACCGGTTTCCAGTCAGCAGTTGCGGCAGCCCCCCAGCATCCTGTAAGTACGGTAGTGGTACACGAAGAGATGGAGAAGGAGCAAGTGAGTATTTACCGTGGTGGCCCGCTGGTCGGGGTAGAGGAGAGTGAAAAATCGTCACTGGCGGTAGCCATGAGCATTCTCTCGACTCGACTGTACCAGACATTACGTGAGAAGCAAGGTCTGGCCTATTCCGTGGGAGCCGGTCATCAATTTGATCGTGACTTTGGCTGGTATTATTGCGGGATCGGGACCTCATTTGAAAACTACCAGACAGCGCTTGATGGCATAAATCTTCAGATTGAGAAACTAACTTTCGACGGTCCCACACTGGCAGAGATATCAAAGGCCAGAAACAAGATATGGGGACGGTTGATGAGTGCCAAACTGTCCAGTATTAACCAGGCGTACTATCTGGGGCTAAACGAGTTTCTGGGCTATTCCAAGGACCGTGATGACGAATTCCTGGCTCAACTGGCGTTAGTCGATATCAACAGCATCAGGCGAGCCTGTTCCAAATATGTTCGGACCGGTAGTGAGATTGTGGCTTCGGCTGGCAAGAAACAGTAAATTATCAACACGGACTGAATTGTCAGATTAATGCTAAATTCTGTTCCGATTTGCTTGACCGTTCTGAATTGGGCGGATATATTCGCCTGCGATTGTCAGTATTGTGTTAGTGCAGTGTTAGCAAGAACAGGCGAATGAATCGGTGACCGAAGATAACCGGCGGTTTACATCAGATTTTTCTACAGCCACGCAGCAGCCTGTTGTGTTGGTTCTCAAAATATTGGCGTTGTTCGCCCTTCTGTATGTTTTTATCGTATCTATCAATATGATGGGTGGCGCCTTCAACCTTTTTGGCGCGGAATTCTCCAAGACCGTCTTTCAAGTAACTTCTAATCCATTGGTTGGTCTGATGATCGGTGTTCTGGCTACGGCCATAATTCAATCCTCATCGACAACGACTACGATGATTGTTGGTCTGGTTGCGGCCGGAGTTTCTGCCGAGGGTGGGTTGTCGTTCGAGGCGGCTATCCCAATGGTAATGGGCGCCAACATTGGTACTTCGGTAACGAATACTATTGTATCGCTGGGGCATATTACTCAGGGGGATGAATTCAAACGCGCCTTTGGCGGCGCTATGCTGCACGACTTTTTCAATATTTGCGCGGTAGCGGTTCTCCTGCCGATCGAGACCATGTTCCATCCTATTCGATACTGCGCCCGGTATGCACAGGAGATGTTTTCCGGATTCGGCGGGGTTGAGTTTGCGTCCCCCCTGGCAATGATCTCCAAACCAGTGGCCAAGCAATTAATCCATTTTACCGGAGATTCCGGCTGGATTTCTCTATTGCTTGCCTTTGTACTTTTGATTCTGGCTCTCAGGTACATGATCAAAGTGCTAAAGTCGATGGTCCTGGCGCGAGTCGAGAAGTTCTTTCAGCGCTATGTCTTCCGTACGCCGGCCTTGGGCTTCATTCTGGGTATCGCCATTACCGTCATGGTGCAGTCTTCGTCAATCACTACGTCTATGGTGGTGCCGCTTTTAGGTGCCGGTGTAATAACTTTTGGTCAGATTTACCCCTATTTACTTGGAGCCAACATAGGTACGACGATAACCGCCTTTTTGGCTTCATTTGTGACCGGTTCTTCAGACGCTATAGCCGTTGCATTTGCCCACTTGATCTTTAACATATTTGGCATTATGATATTCTGGCCACTCAAGAAACTCCCGATATGGATGTCGATCAAAATGAGTGAAATGACACAGAAATCCAAATTGGTACCGATATTCTATGTAATAGTTGTGTTTTTTATAATCCCTGGCCTTGTAATCTATCTAATGGGGTAGATGATGTTTAAAAAATTTAAAGAATTGTTCAGTTCAGAAAACTTGCTCGACAGCGCTTTCAATACAACTTTGACAATGCTGGAATTCGACCACAAAATGTACAGCGCTTCAAAAGAGTCACTACGCGACTCCGACTCCGCCGAATTGCCGTTTGACTTCAAAAAAACCGACCGCAAAATCAACAAGTATGAACGCGAGGTCCGTCGGAATGTCCTGACCCATCTCTCGGTGGCCGGAACACAGAATATTGTCCCCGGACTGGTGTTGGTATCGATTGTGATCGATGTTGAGCGGATCGGAGATTATACCAAGAACATTGCGGGGCTGGCTACGCTGCATCCGTCTCGGCTTATAGGCGGCAAGTATGAAAAGGATCTGAGTAAAATCGAGAAGCATATTGAAAGTATTTTTCCGGTGGTTATTGAAGTTCTCAAGACTCAGGATAAAACTGCGGCCCGCAAAATTCTGCAGGCAGAAGATGAGATTGGACAGCTCTCTGAGAATATCGTATCAAGGATAATCTCAGATAGTAAAAACAAGATATCGCCACAAGATGCAGTTACTCTGGGATTGTACGTCCGTTACTTGAAGCGCATCAACGCGCACCTTACCAATATAGCAAGTGCCATAGTCAATCCCTTTCCGAGAATTGGATTCAGGGAGAAGAGAAAGTAGTACAACTACATCGTAGTGCTACTACATCGTAGTGCTACTACATCGTAGTGCCACTACTTTTTGTTGAAGCCGAGGCCTTCAGTAACTGTTGGGATTAATTGCTTACGTTCGACGATGAAATAGATTAGTGCGATGA
>JAUXBO010000250.1 GCA_030619345.1 Candidatus Zixiibacteriota bacterium
CACTTTGTGGGCTAATCTGTTCTCAGGGCTTCGACCGGGTCGACCCGGGCCGCTCGCGAGGCCGGGTAGTAACCGGCAACCAGGCTGACAATGAGTCCAAAAAGATAAGCGGTAACTATTAACCAGATTGGCAGATCGAATAACTCTATCGTGTCAACCCCCTCGTTAGCCATAATGGCCTGCGCAACCAGAGATGCAATTCTCGTAATGAGCCAACCAACAAATATCCCTGCGATTGCACCCACCGATCCGATTACGCCCGACTCGACTAAGAACAATAGCTTTATCTCTTTCTCATCCGCTCCCAGTGATTTTAGAATTCCAATCTCTCGCCGTCGTTCGATGATTGACATCACCATCGTATTGACAATTCCGAGGGCCGCTGTCAACAGCGCGATCAGGCCGATGGCCGAGAGAGCCATATTGAAATAGCGGAAGACTACGAGAATCTCATCGAACTCCTCGGCATACGAGAACGAACGAAATCCAAGTGCCTTAACCGAATCCTTGATTGGCTGATACGCCGCTGATGGATCCAGATCAAGGGTGACGCGCGAATAGCCTCTTCCATTTTGATTGTCAGGGGCCGAAAACAGGGTGCCGCTACTAAAGGCTGAAAAGAGCGCGGTCGGGTCACCGGTGAATCCGGACGATGTAAACCTTCGGGCTGTTGCTACCGGAATCAGCAACGGTTCGGTACGGGACCGCCCCCGGGCGGCATCGAGTACACCCACAATCGTGAGCGTGTCAATCAGAGTTTCGCGCGCCGTCATGAATCCCTCGACAAAACTTCCCATAGCGCGTGACGCTTCCTCGGTGACCAGACGCTGAAGAAAATCCTGTTGTTGTAACGAGTCAAAATTTAGATTTTTGAGGCGTCCAAAAGTTTCTCTACCACTCTTGCGTACAACGTACATGAGGGCGCTGTCAACCGATGACACCTTAACGGATAGAATCAGTGGTTTGCCGATCAGGGAATCCGGCTCTTCAATCTTAGCATCGCGAAGGAAATTCCTGGTGACAATTACTTCAAGAGCGCTATCGGACTTGAAACTTCTTCCGGTCTCAATTCTGGAAAACATCCGTGTCGAGGCCGCCGCGAGAGGCAACGCCTGGGCATCGCAACTGAGCGTGGTGTCGGCAAATTGCACCGTGACGGGGAAGTCATCGTATGGGTAGGCCAACCGTACACCATCGATCTGGGCCAGCAACGCTACAGCCGAATTATCGAGGGCTCGGTTGGCAAGAGTGTCATGATCTTCATTCTCTCGCTGTGGGTAGACCTGCATAGTCGAAAACAGACCGAGTTCATCGAACTGCTCGGTCACGTTTTTTTGCATCCCGGCTCCAAAAGAGAGCATGGCTACAAAAGCGGCGATAGCTATGACTACGCCGGAGATAGTGAGAAAGGCCCTGAGTTTCATCCGTCTCAGATTGCCAGCGGAAATCTCAATCAGGTCTCTGAATTTCACTTGGCTTCCCCACTCTTGGAGTCAAGAACAGTCCCGTAATGCATGCGAACAATTCGATGGGTGTATTTCTCGGCCAGTTCAAGGTCATGAGTCACCATGATGACCGTCAACCCCTGAGAATTGAGTTCTGTGAGTAGTTTCAGGATTTGTATCGAGTTTTCCAGATCAAGGTTGCCGGTAGGTTCGTCGGCAAACAGCATTTTCGGAGATTTAACCAGCGCTCTGGCAATCGCTACTCTCTGTTGTTCTCCACCCGACAAATCGGACGGCCGATGATCGAGTCGGTCTGCCAGGCCAAGCCGGTCGAGCATTTCAGTTGCCTTTGCTGTTCGCAGGCTGCGTGGCAAGTCCGAGAAGTACAGTGCCATAGCGACATTTTCCACCGCTGTTTTGTACGAAAGTAGATTGAACGATTGGAAAACCATCCCGACACTCTCAGCGCGATACGAGGCTAATCTTTCGCGACTCCAACTGTCTATCGGCTCGCCTTCAAAAACTATATGACCGTCTGTTGGGGTGTCGAGTCCGGCCATAAGATTGAGCAGGGTCGATTTGCCGGACCCCGAAGAACCAACAACACCAATAAATTCACCGGCTTTGATAGTCAGGTTGACCCGATCAACAGCTTTTATGGTATGGCTGCTTCGTGTGAAATGCCGACAGAGCTCCTGCGTTTCTATGAAATGTCCGTTGTCACTCATGTTCTATAGCATACGTCAAAAGGCAGGAAAAGATCAATCTTAATCGTACCGAGTCTTATAGTCTCAATCCCAACTGTAACCGGAAGCGCTCGGTGTCGTAGTCTGACAATTGCCAGGTGCCCCAGAGTGCAATATTCAGTGGCGTGATAAACGGGGTCAGGTTGCCCAGCCCAAAGCCGATCTCGGAGTATGGCTTGGAGGCGGTCATGAATTGACCGGTTGAGGATTGGTTAGTCTGATTTCTGAATTCTGTCCAGAACAGGCCACCGTGGATGCTCAGGGTAAATGGAAGATCACTAATGAGCGGCAGGCCGCTCTTTCTGAAGAGCAGTTGATCAAAGTTATGATTCAGATAAATGCTGGCAGCCCGATCTCCCGTGAATTTCTCTTCACCCAGACTGTTGAAGCTGTTTTTGTGGAACAACCCTCCGGTGGTGTGGTCGACAACAACCTGCTCTTGAATTGGAAGTGAACCATCCGATATTCCTGCAAAGGCGGTCAGTTCAGTTACCCCAAGCCCGAGGGTGCGCTGACGACGAGTCAGTGACAAATACAGCTTTCGGTAGTCAAAATCAGATTCAAGCAGGTCGGGCGAAGAGTACTCACCGCCAATAGTTAGTTTGGTAAACTGTACTGCTCCAAATCTACCATCTCTCCCTTTATTCTTGAATTGCTTTCTGGAGTCGAAACTTATTCCGGCAGAGAGTGACCGCATTTGGCCGTCATCAATCCCGGGATTATTTCTGACATCTGCTGTATCTCTGCCGAGTAACGAGTAGTCAGTATGTCTTTCTACCGAATGCTGTTTAAAGGCATCCAGTGAAATCCAAAGTGAAGTGCGTCTTATCGGTTTAAGTGAAAGGGTCAGATCAAATCCGTGTTGATGATAATAGTCGAAAGGATCAATCTGGTAAGCGAATGCCAGCACGGTTGGGTTATATCGGCGGCCTGTAGTAATCGACCGACGGTGGACAATCTGATCCTGAATTGACCCTCGTAATGTGAGACGGTGATTTTCAGAAAACTGATACGAGGTCCCAAAATGATATTGCCAGTCGGACAAGGCATCGGAGTATCCCACTTTGAATCGAAAATCACGCAGATCGGTTCCGAACAGAGGACCTCTAATTGTGCTGCCCAGCCCAAAATATGATCCTTCGACGCGATTGAAATGATAGAGGTCGGCATAGAATAGCGTAGCCAGTATTAGTCCACCGCCAATCTTGAGAGTCCGCTTGCCCAATGTTGGCGGGATTTGCTCAAGGGAATCCATCCGGTCGAACGCGGCCAGTTCGAGTTTCGACAGGGGAATCGTCTGACGTTCGCTCCAGGCAACGCTGTCAATCTCGTCTGCATCTTTATCGACTTCGAGTATGTAATCGTCAAAGATATCTGAGGGAATGCCCTGGTCGTACTGAAAACTGTAGAGCGAGGCACTGTGTGAAAAAGACAAATCTTTTGGGATACCGGGCAATTTCATTCCAAAATGAACCTGCCCCGATAATCCAATCTCTACCGGCATCCAGATATCATTGCCGAAATCCGCAAATTGCTGTCGGTACATTAATGAATCAATAAACTCGAATCGAACCGCTTCGTTGAACCCGACCTCCACCGATACCACATCATAGGTTGAATCGACAATGTTGATATAACCGTAGAAGAGCGGCGCGGTCTGGGATTTTGGTTCAATCTCAAGTCGGAATACGGCTTTGCCGTTGGTCATGATGGTGTCGATCAAATAGTACTCATAGGAGTCGAAGGCATCTTCGGCGGTGGGGGTAACCAGAGAGTATTTGCCAATATCAATCCGGTTCTTGTTGAAATTTAGTATCTCACCCACCGTTACCAGATTCCCCTCGGCTTCGAGGTTTGCGGTTTGACGACGGGC
>JAUXBO010000262.1 GCA_030619345.1 Candidatus Zixiibacteriota bacterium
AACTGGTTTCGCGAGTTGATGGCAGCCGATCTGAGTGGAATCTCAACTGAAGAGCGTGAGCAAATCCTCCAGAGATTGGATCGTGAAAACACACCACCGCAAACACCAGATGCAGAATATAGCACTCCCCAGATATTTGAGTTAGCCGAACGTAAAGAATCAATGGACAATAGCGACGAACTCAATAAAACTCAAGCCGGATCGACATCGAGTTCCTCATCTAACCCTCGGAGCAATCTTCCCCAGTTTGGGCGAGAGTTATTCCGTGGAGACCGCTCCGGAGACCCGCCCACTGATATCGCCTCGGCCGCTGACTATGTGCTGGGACCCGGCGACAACTTGATTCTGTATCTCTGGGGCAGAGTGGAGAAGCAGTATAATCTGACTCTGGACCGTGAGGGGAAACTGTTTGTACCTCAGGTAGGAGAGATTTTCGGTTGGGGACTGACCTTAGAAGAATTTTCGGAGAGAGCCAAACGGAATTTCTCCAAAGTTTTCTCAGAATTCGAGATCACCGTCTCGCTGGGTAAGATTCGCTCCATTCGAATTTATCTGACCGGTGAAGTTGCACTGCCCGGCGCCTATACGGTCAGTTCGCTAACATCGATGTTCGATGCTGTCTATGATGCCGGGGGACCGAATGAGCGAGGATCAATGCGGCGAATACAACTTAAGCGGCAGGGAAAACTGATCGCCGAAGTTGATTTGTACAAGTTACTCTTGGAAGGAGACAATGCCTCGGATATTCGGTTGAAGACAGGCGACGTAATATTTGTTCCTGTCGCCGGACCGCGTGTTTCAATTTCCGGAGAGATTAATCGTCCGGCTGTTTATGAATTGATAGGAGAATTGTCCACCTCGCAGATTCTGGTGTTGGCCGGTAAGCCGACCGCACGCGCCCGTCTGGATCGTGTGATGCTTGAGCGCATCAATAGCGAACAGGAGTGGGAGATTCTGGATCTGGATCTTTCCGGCAAGGAGATTGTCAATGACCCCTTGCTAAAAGATGGTGACCTTGTGACCGTTCACTCGATTTTCGATTTTGAACGCAATCGGATAGCTGTTTTTGGTCATGTTCGTCACCCTGGTTATTATCAACTTTCCGACACAACCCGTATCTCCGACCTCATTAACCAGGGCAAGCTCCAGCCATACGATGTTTTTATGGAGCGGGCCGATCTGTTTCGACGTCATGAAGACTCCCGAACCGAGATTATCCCAATAAGTTTGTCTGCCCTCAATAACGGCGACGAGACGCAGGACTTTTGCCTGCAGGAGATGGATTCGCTGCATATTTATTCTACCCAAGATGTCAAATGGAATAAGTTCGTTTTTGTCGAAGGCAAGGTGCGCAATCCCGGTCGATATCCTCTTTATGAAAATATGTCAGTATCCGACCTGATCTTTCTGGCCGGTTCCCTTGAACAGCAGGCCGCATTGCAGCGAGGCGAAATTGCCCGTTTGGACAGCCTGGGAGAAGTAAGCATTCAGTATTTCTCGTTAGACGAGGGCAACGCATCAGACTATATACTCCGGGAAAACGATCACGTTTATGTTCGCCAGATTCCTCAATGGCAGTTGCATCCGACCGTGGCTATAGAAGGTGAAATCCAGTATCCCGGACAGTACATGTTATCGAGTCGTTGCGAAACGCTCTTTGGATTACTTCAGCGGTCCGGTGGATTTACCCCCAGCGCTTTTCCAAAAGGAATCGTGGTCGAACGGAAGTCTATTGCGCAGAATCTTGAACGGGTGAAAATTAGCGAGTTAATCAGCCGTTCGCAGCCGCTGGTACAGGACTCCCTGGGCGAAATCAAGAAACAGACTTCGTTTGAGTACAACCCTGCTTCGCTTAACCGGATTATTATTGATATCGATGAGCTTCTCGCCTCCAATGGCAAACGGGGAGATATCGTATTGCAGCCCAACGATCGGATTTTTGTTCCGGCGGTGCCTTCGGGCATATCCGTACTTGGTGCCGTCGGGGCCAATGGAACCATCAGATTTGAACCAGGGCGCAATGTGAACAGTTATATCAAACGAGCGGGCGGTTTCACGAAACGCGCAGACAAAGGGGAAACCCGACTAATTCGTGCTACCGGAGAGGTTATTTCAGGAAAATCGGCCTTGAAAACTCAGGCGGAACTTGGCGACATTGTTTTTGTCGCATCTAAAATTGAAAAAGAGAAAAATTGGTTTAGGAATTTTTCGACTACCATGAGCGCGGTAACCGGTATTCTGACTTCGGTCTATATCGTGAGCAAGATCTGAAAAATACCATTTTCACTGGTTACCTTCCTACGGCGCTGGATCAAACTTGATCCGGCGTCGTATTTTTTTGCCGATGATTTGGGAATTATTTTCGGACCAAATAGGAAATAGCTGCCCTATTCCAGAAGCAGCTTAGGAGGTATCGCGATGCTCCTTTTTTGGCCAACGTAAGTGTCTGACAACCAACACCTTAAAAAGTAATAATTGGATCGAAAACAGGTCCTGTTGGCACTGTAATTGCAATACTAAAAAGCAGAAAGACAGACGCGTGTGAACTTATTGAAGGGAATCAATATGAGTATCACGAAGACGGCCAACGAACTAAACCTGCGCGACCTCACTGGAATGGTGGCGCGCGGCGCGAAGGTGACGCACGGAGATATCTTCTCTTGTGGGGATGTATTTCCCTGCGGGGATGTATTTCCCTTTTCAGACTATACGAGATTTTTAAGCGAGCTATTCAAATGGCAAGATCATGTCAGGGCGAGGATTGTAGCGGCGGGGCCGGTTCGGCCGGAAGTCGAGATTGCGGCTGATCGGGCCGAAGTAGAACTTCGGGAAATAAACGGTGACTCACCGTTCACTGTCGACATGGGCAAGCTGACTGAGAGCATTACTCCCGGTTCGACTATACTCTATCTTTCAAATCCTAATCGTGTCACCGGTTCCAGTCTTTCGTTGGAAGAACTGGGCGAGTTGATCGAAACGGTAAAGGGCGGGCTGTGTATTGTTGATGAGTTTTATTTTGATCACTATGGCATTACGGCTCTGAAATTAGCTGAGCAAACCAATAATGTATTGGTCCTTCGTTCAATAGCTTCACTCTCTGGTGTCAACTCAACTGACACAGGTTTTGCCGTAGGCAGTAGCGAAACAATTGAGCAGATGGGTCGCTTTATGACCAACCATCAGGTAAGCGGCGCCGTGCAGCGAACGATGATTGCCAGCATGAACGACCGTGAAAACCTATCAGCCCGCGTGCAAATGATCCACGATGAATCACTGCGGATTGCGACCGGATTAACCAAATTAGGAATTCAGTGTCGCATGACTCCGGCTGACTTTATTCTCATGCGGGTCGCTCAACCGAATCAGGCGGCCAATGCTCTGGCCGCTTCCAAGGTAGCGGTAGAAAATCTTAGCGGCTATCCCGGAATGGATCTCTATCTGCACTACCAACTGCAATTCCCTCAATTAAACGACCGACTGTTGGAGTCATTCCAAAAGATGCCAACCGAGTTTTATCGAGTAGGCTCGCTTGATCGGCGAGCAATAAGACTAAAACGTAAGGCCGAGACTTCCAAAGCTATTGGCACCGCCAGGGTCAGCAGATGACTACTGTAAATCGTCTGGCGCTGATGGATGATGATCTGGCCAATGCTAAAGGAGCTCGATCAAAGGTCGATACTTCTCTTAAGGGTTACAATGGGGAATTCAACGATGATCTGGCAGACTTCCTACCGGGTGATTTTTCTGGGGGTGACAAAAACCAAAATGAA
>JAUXBO010000139.1 GCA_030619345.1 Candidatus Zixiibacteriota bacterium
AATAATCCATCTACCTTCTCAAGTTTCTGGGACTATGTATCGCTTAAACAGTATGGAGGAGGATGGTTGGTGAATCTGTGGCCGCGCAAGGATGATTTTTTCTCGGGTCAGGTCATGGACTATGTCAATGACTTTGCTGATACGTTTATGTATCGGGCAGGTCAGTTGTCGTTCATTGGAGAAGGGGCAGTATTGTTGGGGCTGTTCGGCCTGATTGTTTTGTGGAAGAAAAGGCGAAAGGTTGCCGTTCTGTTGATGACTCTGTTTTTGCTTAGTTCAGCCGGAGCTATTATCTATTTTAATGTACCACCCAACTTCTTCCGATCAATGGACAGGCATTATCTCCCGTCGTTCGTGATATTTGCCATATTTCTGGGTGTGGGTTCACATACTCTGTTGGTCTGGCTTGGTTCCCTTCGCCGAAGTCTGATCACTACAGTGGCAGTCTCGATTGTGATCGCGATTTTGCTGGGACTTCCATTGAGCCAATTGTTCGCTCGTTTTGATCAGGTCAATGCATCCAATCGTAATGTCTGTCACCATTTCGCAGTCGATATTCTTGAACAACTTGAACCCAATGCTATATTATTGACTGGGGGCGACACTGATACTTATCCGTTGTGGTATGTCCAGCAGGTGGAGGATGTGCGAGCCGATGTAACCATCTTGAACATTCATTTGCTGCACACGTCATGGTATCTGGATAACTTACTGCAACGTGAACCGAACTTTCCGGTTGATTTTGGCGAGGACGGGATTGAGTCACTTCGGCCAATAGCATGGTCTGATTCGACAATCTATTTCCCGGTCGATCAACCCGCTTTTGATCCCATGCTGCCGGCAGATATTAGTTGGCCCGACGAAGTTGGTCTGGAAGTGCCTCCTACGATTGAGGCCGGGTATCTCCTGATCTCCGATCAGTTCATTTTGAATATGATCAAGACTAATCGGTGGCAACGGCCTGTCTATGCTGCCGCTTCGGCTCTCGGTTCAAATCTCAGATATCTTCAGGATCATCTTCGCAACGAGGGCTTTGCGCATCTGTTGCTGCCGGTTGAGTCTTCAGAGACAGGCAACGGACCTCTGGCGAAAAACCTGCTCGAAAAATACAGTTACGAAAGTCTCAGTGACAGTGCTGTCGAGATAGAACTGCCGACCGGATGGGCGTACTGTAATCTCTACGGCTCATTTGCTCAACTGGCGATGTCACAATTTGAAGACGGAGACACAACTGCCGCGCTGGCGACTCTGGCAATTATGAATGAAAAACTACCAATGGATCGGCTGCAGCCTTCGGAACAGTTAGCAGCAAATATGGAGCATCTGGAGTCCAGCATTCGCGGAGAAGAAACTGAGTAGTTGATTGGGAGTTTTAGATCAACTTCAAGTAAGGAACGGCATTAATCGAGAGGTCGCCGGGGCCATCATTTTGATATTGATAGTAACCGGCTGCAGCTATCATCGCTGCGTTGTCGGTGCAGAGCGGTAATGTCGGATAAAAGACGCGCAACCGTTCGCGGTCGCACCGCTCCTGCATAACCGATCGTAGTCGGCTGTTGGCGGCCACACCGCCGGATATCGTTACATCTCGAATCTTCTTAGACAATGCGGCTCTGATAGTTTTTACCGCGAGAACTTCGACTGCGGCTTCCTGAAAAGAGGCGGCGATGTCGGCCTTATGCTTTTCAAATTCCTCATTCGACATTTTTTTGATTTGCATCATTACTGCTGTTTTGAGACCGGAGAAAGAAAAACGAAAGGAGTCATCCTTTAGCATCGGACGGGGCAGCTTTAGAAAATTTGAATCACCTTCTTTCGCAAGTTGGTCGATCTGAACTCCTCCCGGATAACCAAGCCCCATCAGTTTGGCCACCTTGTCAAATGCTTCCCCAGCCGCGTCATCTTTGGTCTGTCCCAAAAGTTCGTAGTCTCAAAAACTTTTCACCTCAACCAGCATAGTGTGCCCGCCTGAGACAATCAAAGTCAGATGGTGTTCATCTAGATCCGGGTGTTCCAAAATATTGGCAGCCAGGTGTCCTTCCATGTGATTCACCGGTGCGAAAGGAATTGATCGCGAATAGGCCAACCCCTTGGCAAAAGTCAGGCCAACCAGCAACGGACCGACCAGTCCGGGCCCCATCGTGGCTGCTATCAGGTCGATATCATCGAGCGAAACATCCGCCCGCCTGAGAGCCTCGTTGTAGACGGGAATGATGGCGCGAAGATGCTCGCGAGAGGCTACTTCCGGTACAACACCCCCAAACTTGATATGCTCCAGTTGCGACAGGATAATGTTGGAAAGAATCTCACGGCCATCTCTAACCAGAGCGACCGAAGTTTCATCGCAGGAAGTTTCTATGCCGAGGACGAGCATGATTATCTGAAGCCGATACGGACACGGTTGTGCGAAGCGTTCTTGATATTAAACTTGCTGGGGCACTCAATTTTCAGTGGGACGCGTCCATCGGCAGCCAGCTGACGGTAATCGGCCGAGACAATTATTGAGAAACGGTCAAGTTTGTCTATTTCGGTAGGAGAGCCGGTCAGCTCGACAGAAATCCAGGCTGGGTCGGTGTATACCTGGCGATCCGTAGGGGCGTTGAAAACCACAATTGGTATGTTGTTAAATGAAATTGTCTTTACTGGGACGACTTCCACGACTACTTCGACCGAGTCGGGGAGCACGACCAGATCGCGACCCTCTAAATCTACTAATGGGAGAATCAGGGTGATATCGTTTCTGAGGCCAGTGAGGGCCTTATGCACAGTTTTGATTGACCGGATGTTCTGCACCAGTGATCTTGGTCCGACTACCGTGACTTCAGGGGGGCGTGGGTTCATGGTCCCTGTAACGGCAAAGCCATCATCCGCAGTGGCATCAATATCCGGAATGACCGGTATTCTCTTCTCAAGTGAAAAATCGATTTCGAGGTCGATAGAGGTGGGGAAAACAATCTCATCAAGCGTTACAGCAAGGTCGCTGCCGACCAGAAAGGTATTGGACGGATTGAGGGCCAGCGTTTGTCGTCCGGCATCAAAACCGGTGGCACTGATTCTTACCCCTTTTTTGCGCCACTTTTTACGTAAGAGTTTTTTCCCGGTGGCCGAGACTATTACATCAAGGGAGTCAACCGGATCAGATATCAGGCTGAGGTCTTCTTTGAGAGTGATCTCACTGACCGGTAGTCTCAGTTGGTAAGTGTACTGCTTTTCCGTAGCCACGTGGAACCAGAGCAGAATGCCCATGAGAAGGGCGACCACGCGCAGCCAGAAATTTTCAAGGAGGTTTATTCTCATACTTAAATCCAGTTTCCAATCAATCAGTATCAACCGAAGTCTAACAAAAGTTGGTCCCGCATTCAACCTTTAATAAACAGTGAATCAATCGACTCGATTGGGATTGTTCCACCAAAAGCGAGTCAACCCTCGATCCGACCCAACCCAGAGGTAATCACCATCAAGCTCTAATTCATAGATCGTATTGGAAGGCAAGCCATCTTCGGTTGAAAAAGTACGGTCGAATATGGGTTCCTGGTCGAGAAAAAACAGGGTCACGCCGTCGTCAGCCGTTACGGCCGCTATGCGATCATTTACGGCGATTTTGCGAGGCCGGAATGAAGTTGAGAGAATCCGCTGTGACTCAGTTTCTGCAGTTTTCAGATTCAGGCCCATTATCAGATCGTTAGTTACGAACCAGAGTTTGTTTTCCCAGATTTCCAGATCGTAAACTTCACCAAAGAGTTGATTTTGCGGGTCTTGAAACCGTTGTAATCGACCCAATTTCAGGTTCAAGCGGTAGGCACCGGTAGAAGCGGCAATCCATAATTCCCCATCGACCAATTGCAGGTCATACACGCGCCGGTTCAAGAATTCATTGGGCCAGACATACGCCACCTCAGGCGGTTCACCAAGCAACATGTTTAGACCATACTCGGTTCCCACAAACACGGAATCTCCCACTGCCGCAATACTAAGCAAATTGTCATCGGCGAGTCCGTCCGACATATCCACATGTATATCAATTCGGTCATTTTCCAGATTCAGGTAGAACAATCCGTGCGAAGTCCCAACCAGCATATAGTTTTTGTATGGTGTCAGACAGTTTACATCGGCTGGGGGAAAGAAATTATCCAGCCCGGATTCTATGTAATCAAATTCATTAATATCGGGATCGAAAATTGTGAGCCCGGAACGAGGCGAAAAACCGAGCGGACCCCCGATCCAAAGGAGGCCGGAATCGTTGTAGATTGCCCCCACTCCGTTTTGGATTAGTCCATACGGCATAAGCTCTATTCGTTTCTCCGCCTCTCGCGCCCTTGCCGGTCCCATTCCCCAGGTGCCGATCCAAAGGTATCCCGAGAGGTCGTCGACTACATCGCTGAATTCGAACTTCCGGCTTATCGGATCATCGAGGATGCCCTGGTCATCATATAAAAAACCCGGTGGAGGGAACATCATTTGCGGCGGGCTGATATGTTTGAATTCTCTCTGGAAGTCTGGCAGTTCAGTGAGAGGGTACCATTTTTCAAAAAACTGATCGTACTCAAAATAACCCTGGTCGCTAGACAGATAAAGTTTGTCGCCAAATTTGTCTGCCCAAATCCTGATTATCGAACGATCATCCAGCCCGACCGTGCCGGTCAACGGTTCTTCCCAGCGTTGCTCCAGTTTGTTGAAGAGTATTATTCCTTCGGTGGTGGCAAAATAGGCATGGTCTATGGAACTGCTGACGTATTTCACAAAGTTGAAATCAGACCACGTCACCATCTGTCCGGCCATTTCAAACGCCTCTGCGGATCGGGGGAAAAGGGTCAATGCAGCGACAAGAACTACAAGAATAAATGATTTGAATTGTCTCGTCATGATTTTTTACCAGTGCCATGCACTTTGTCTGAGAGCAGGCACTAACTGTTAAGATAGTCCAGAACAGACGCTGTTAGCAGCGAAGTACCAAAAAAGAGAGCCTGTTCATCAGCAATAAAATGTGGTGAGTGCCACGACTTGTCGGCCCCGATGCTTTTATTCATCACGCCAAGACGGACCATAGCGCCGGGTACTTTCTGAAGGTAGCACGCAAAGTCTTCACCACCGAGAGTCTGTTCAGTCTCGCTCACTTTACCGCCACCAAATAGGCGTCTGAAATTACGTTCGAATATCCGATTAGTTTTTGAGCTGTTGTGAAGCACCGGGTAACGTGCAATTATCTTCATCTCGGCCCTGGCACCGTGAGCTTTACAGATATTATCAGCAATGCGTTTTATCAGTTTTGGCAGGCGGCGGGAATCCAGCGCCGAGAGCGTTCGTGCCGTTCCCGTTAAGACGACCGTGTCGGCAATGATGTTTCGTGCTGTGCCGCCCTCAATTTTCCCGAACGTAACGGCGGTCGGTGAAATCGGATCGGTCTCCCGTGAGACTATTTTCTGCAGTGACTCCACAACTTCCGCTGCAATTACAATCGCATCGACGGCATTTTGCGGACGGGCGGCATGTCCCCCGCGACCGTGGATGATGAGATCAAAGTCTATCACCGAAGCCATCGTGATACCGCCACGAACGCCAATTTTCCCTGTGGCCAGATGAGGATCAACGTGCAGTCCGAAAATCATACTGACATTTTTAAGAGCGCCGTTTGCGATCATTGGGGTAGCCCCACCCGGCGGATGTTCTTCAGCAGGCTGAAATATGAAACGGACATTTCCCTGCAACTCGTCTTTGAACTGCTTGAGAACGGAGGCCAGGCCGAGTACGGTGGCCATATGCATGTCGTGTCCGCAAGCGTGCATGAAACCCTTACGACGGGACTTGAATGGTACACTGGACTGTTCCAGAATCGGGAGAGCATCAATATCGGTTCTTATTGCTACCGTCTTGCCCGGCTTTGCGCCTTTCAATTCAACCAGCAGACCAGTCTTCATTTTGAGGGGAAGAACCTTCAGTCCGAGTTTCTTGATCTCGCCCCTGAGAAACTTAGTTGTTTGAAACTCATCATTGGCTGTTTCAGGATATTGGTGTAAATGTCGTCGCCAGGCGATCTGCTTTTTGTGGATTCGCTTGGCGCGTTCGGTGACCTTATCAACTGAATATGTACCGTCCATGGATATCTCTTCACTCGCTTTAGCTTAAGAACCTTAGTTCGTCGGTATGTTTAAGAACCGATAGTAGCCGCTATGTTCAAAGTCCCCGGACAAATTGTGGATTTCTTTCAGGTTGAGCCACGGACTGTTTTTTTCTTTGTCAAACTTGGGGATGTACAGATCGCATGCTTCTTCGCATCCGGTCGCGAGGATGAATCGTTTTTCGCCATCTTCGTTCTTTGACATATTCATCATGATATATGCTTTACCATTCTTGCCGGTTCGATCGTGGCTGATTAGCATATCGCCAATTGAAAGTTCATCAAGCGAGATTGTATCCAGATTAGCCGCCAATGACAGGTAGTTACCGTTGTCGATAATGAAATGAACCAGTGAGTAAAATTCTTTGTCGGATTTTTCACGCTTCATGTCCGGCTTCATAAACAATTTCCCTTGAGAGGAATAGCGCGGTTGCGAACTAAGCCAGGTAGCGTAATCTACCGGTTCGCCGGATCGTGATCTGAATTTGAAATTATTCTCCGACTTTTTGAAACGAAGATACTCTCCATAAATCCGAACCATGAAACCCCGGTCA
>JAUXBO010000190.1 GCA_030619345.1 Candidatus Zixiibacteriota bacterium
TCCGCCCGGTAACAGTCTCGATTATGGCCGGGGTAGCCAAATTGGAAAGGCGCGTGAGACTTGAGTGGATTCGCCGGGCCGACTCTTGTATGACACGAATTTTCCTGTTAACAGCCGGGCTCTGGTTATCAGACTCATCCAGCAGCAGTTCGATTGTTCCCATGATTGTCTGGAGAGGATTGTTGACCTCATGAGACAGGGTCGAGGCAGCTATTTTCACCAGTTCTTTCTGCTCTTTATTCTGAAGCAGCTCTTCCATCTTTCGGTTTTTCTGGATCAGGATGTTCCTGCGATAAACTTCTGAAATAACTCTTGGGATCACCTGATAGTAGGAGTTTTCTTTAACAATGTACTCGGCGGCACCTGAACGGATGGCTTCGGCCGCTTCCCGTTCCGATCCATTTGAAGTAACCAGAATCACCGGCAGGTCAATCGCAGCCTGCCGCAGCAGGTCAAGAATGGCCAGTCGCCGGGAACCGAGAAGACTTGGATCTACAATCGCCACGTCATATGAGTCTCCCTGGCAGCCTTTGATCAGAGAGTCGGCAGAAGAGAATAGATCAATTCTGGAGTCGGGGTGTCGATCAGCTATTTCTCGGGTCATCAGGACCGCGTGGTACTGATTGCCCTCACCCAACAGTATTTTCAGGTCTTTCTTCATGTTTAACTCTCACGCCATCGGCAACGTTACATCGATAAAGAAACTGTTTTTGCTCTGCGACCTGACATTTAGCGAGCCACCCGCCCTCTCAATTAAGTATCGGATTGCAAGCAACGATGATAAGGCCTCTATTTCGTTTTCGGCGACCAACGAGGAAATTGCTTTACGACCAGATTTCTGGGGTGACTTGAGAACGGCATTGAGACTAGCGATTGAATGACCCATCGAGAGGACACAATTCGATTCAATCAATTCCACCACAATATCCACCTTTAGACTGTTCTTCCCACTAAGTTTGATAGCCTGTTCAAATAGAACCTCGAGAATCCTGCCGACCATTTCCGGATCGCTCTGCAAACATGGCAGATCCCCAAATTCACATTGGAAATCAACGGTTGGGTGTTTCTGCCTGGCGGTAGCTATTTGTCGATCCAGAGTCAGTCCCAGGTCGACAGTCTGGTCTTTGTGCTCCGGCCCGGATAGCTTTTCGGAATTCAGAATATCTAACAAGAGCAGTTTAACTCGTGAACTCTGAGCAATCAGTCGCCTTAGTTTTCCCTTCCCGGAATCGTTGAAATCAGAGTAGTTCTCATGGGCCAGTCTCTGGGATACCTGGTATAAATCGTCAAGCGGCTCCCCTAGACTGGAAATGATTTTAGCTATCAGATCGTCATTTATTTTCGCCGGCTGCGGACCTGATTCCTGTATTGTCTGCGAAACCAATGTTACACAAGCACTCTTGTCTGAAGCATCAAGAGAGAACCGCACCACAGTGAGACGAGCCCTGTTTCCATTGGGGCAGATAACTTCCATCTCAAGATCAGCCGCCGACTGAGGGTCCAGATCACCGGCAATATATCCGTGTAGTTGTTTTATCAGTTCGTCGGGATTGTCAGCTGAGAGCTGCTCCAGCATCAACGTAAAGTCACCGCTCAAGGAGTCGACATCCATTAAAGACATATAGGACGGATTGTAACCGGCGATCTGGCCGTCTGAGCCAATTAGCGCCGCCCCGATTCCAAGCGAATCAAGGAACCCGACCGTGAATTTCACGTCGACGTTTTGATCGTCAATTCCAGATGCGCCATCGGAGATGATCAGCTTTTCTATCAGATTCAATCCAAGATCGAGTTGCTGCGCAGCTCCAGCCGCTGCCGTTCGATCTGATTCCGGATCAAATTGAGCACAAAAAAGATAAGCCAGGCCGGGGCCAAATTCACGCCGACAGATTATTCCACTGGGCGCTTCTCCGAAAGTTTCAACAGCTTTTCGAATTGAGGTCCCATCACTGCCATCATATGTCTCACCGGAGGCAGCGACCGCTCGGTGCAGATCATTTGGCGGCGGGATCGACTCAAACGAGAAGTCGCTGAATTCGTTTGGACAGCTACAGGCACGTGGTTCAAGCTCTTTTTCGGAGACCAGATAAACGAACAGAGCGTCGGCTGAGATCAGTCGCCGAAGATGATCGATGATCTCATTCATATCCTGCATATTTTTCAAGGCCATAACCGACGACAGAAAATGTTCCAGCCGGTTGAGTGCTGAAGAGTCGGTCCGGTCGGCTCCGAGACCAACTTCACGGTTGATGATCAACTGATAGTTGACCGGGTTACCGGCAATAAAATTCAAAGAGATGATGGCCGATGTCAAAATGGCGTTTTTGTTACGATCCACAACTGAAATTTCAGTGGCATCATAAAACGACTCGTAGTGATTTCGATGGATCAGGACATTCTCGATTAGCAGTTGGGACTCTTCAACGAGGAATTCGGAAATTGATTTACCAAAGAGCTCTTCTTTGGTGAACCCAAGCAGGTTTTCTATCTCTTCGTCAATATAAACAAAGCGACCCTTGAGATCGATCTTGCAGACAGCACATCGTCTTAAACGGTTGTCAGTTCCGATTGCAGCGTTAGCATTACTCATTCATCAGTCCGTTTTCAAAAGCTTCAGGCGGGCCTCATGCCGGGCGGATTTTACATACACGAGATATACTCCCGACGCAACCATCCGACCTGCGGAATTGCGGCCATCCCAGACTATAACCCTTATTGAATCATCGGCATAGGTCTCGGATTGGTCCACAAGTTCCCTGATCTTTTCGCCTGAACTATTGAAAACAGTGACTGAAACCGCCTCTGAGGCGGTGCTCTTGACAATTATATTAACTGACTCCGAAAACGGATTGGGGCCAAACAGAATTGGTCCGGCTCCGGGGGAATACGTTTCCAATTGCAGAAATGTCGTGTCCGCAAAATAACCGACATCAGCCACCAGCCCGACATAGCTGATACTGTTGGTGAACGACGGTCCGATTAGAGTCAGGCTCCCCCTCCCGTTCCCACTATCTACCAATACTGAACCGATCGGAAGATTAAGCGCAGACAGCCGGGGAATACTGTCGGTTCGCCCTGAAGTAGTAATGTGCAATGTTCGGGACTCGCCCGAAAAGAATTTTAGCGGAGCAATGGTATCAATTCTAATAATGTCGGCAGTCCTGGCGCCATCAAAAAGCCCATATCCAAAGTCATTGTCAGGCTGATGACTGCTGCTCGCTCTCTCAAGCATATTTCGCCTGAGTTCAAGGGCCGTGAGCGAAGGATCATGCTCAAAAGCAAGAGCGGCTGTGGCCGCTACCAGGGGCGCAGAAAAGGATGTCCCTGACATAGTCCTATATCCGCCGCGATCATAGGCGGCTTTTACCGATACTCCCAGACTTGCGATATCGGGCTTTATCCGACCATCGGTCGAGGGACCCGGTGACGAAAAAGAGGCCAGCAAAGAATCCGGTTTTGTCGCTCCAACTGCGACAACGAGGTAACCATCAGCCGGGGCGGTGATATGATTCCAGGCTGTCCCCCGTTCATTTCCCGCTGAGGTTACAACCAATAGGTTCTTGGAAGCAGCTATGTCAGCTGCAATCGTAATCAGGGCGGTTTCTCCATCGAGGTCATCAAATGTGTAATCAGTGGCATCATTAAAGAAATAGTAACCCAGACTGGAACTGATGATGTCGGCCCCTCCGGCTTCGGCCCACTGGGCAGCCGCAATCCAATTGTCTTCCTCAACCCTGATTTCTACATTGTCGCAGGTAATCTCAGTCTTGGCCAGCATTAGTTCGCAGTTATACGCCGGGCCGATAAGCTCACCGGGCAGATAACCAACGATGACACTGGCGACAAGAGTACCATGATAATTTTGGCGCATAGCATCCGATTGTAAGGGACAATCAAATTGATCGACCGCAGCCACACCGTTGATGAAGTCCCAACTTGAGACGAGATTTACCGAGTCAAAGGCAGGATGATTCAGATCAAATCCGGAATCAAGGATAGCGATTCTGATCCCCTGCCCGGTCAAACCGGCTCGATGCAGTTTGGGCGCTTTCACGAACTCGTTTTGCAGCCAGGATGTTCCATACTCTGGCGCTGCCACAGATTCCGACATAGAGTTCGGATGCTTTTCTACTCCTACGTCCGGCCGGATAAACGTGAGAGTTTTAACAGGCTCGATTTCAGTTACTATATCAAGAGCGGACAAATCTCTGATTTGAACCGGTGTTGCCGCAAGCGAGAGTGAGCGCAACCAGTATAGTTCATGCCTTAAGCTGCAACCGAGCCTACTGATTTGATCCCTGACACCGGCGGCAAGAGCAAAATCAAGTGTGTCAATCAAGTTGTTCTGCGGGTCTACCTTGGACCGGCGAGTCAGAGCGCGATCATTCAGCGACACGACCCCACCCGTCCACGCTGATGACTTAATATGTACAAGACAGAGTTGTTCCGCGTCAATGTCCGTATCAGCTATTCTCTGGGACAGGAGTGGACTAATTTTCGCAGTATGCTCACGGTCATCAATTGACTGAGCCCTTGCAGGATTGACAAAAGTCGCAAGCAAGAATGCGAGCAGCGCTATTGTGGGCCGTCTCATCGTTAGTTCTCCCTGAACGGAGGGAACAATGTCTCAATAAATATGCCGTGCACCGGAGCGTCATCGGTCAACCTGAAATAATTATTATCCCGGTTCCAGTCCGGTAGCAGCCCGTTGGGGTCAATCATAACGGAGTGCGGCATGAAGTCCAGCATCTGACTAATTTTCGCCGTGCCGCCTGTCCTCCACAGTTGATCGCGAGTAAAGCAAATAATTTCCTGTTCCTCATCCGGTCCATAGAAGCAAATATCAACTGGTGGTTGCCAGAACTCGCTGCCATCCATAACAATATCGACAGTCGCTCCGGATGCCGTTACTTCTATTGACGCCGTCTTGACCGACAAGTCAGCTCGTGCAAGTATTGATGAGTCTAACTCGTCTATCCAGTGCAGCGAACTGTCAGAACCGGCCGCTCCCGCACCGCTTTCGCATCGACGAAGAATCGAAAGGAAATTTGTTTGAAAAAGACTGTCCCCTAGCTGATGCCGGGTTAATTCAAGCTGGGTTGGGATAAGTTTGAAAACGTTGTACCACTCGCAAGACGCTGCTGAAATTATATGATTTCTCAGCGTCGCCTCCAGTTGCGGGGCCATTATCATGCCCTCGTCCCCGTAGAGGCGGTGCAGAGTCGCAAGAGCTACGTAATAAGAAAAACCCTCGAATTCCGCCGGTGAGTTTGATCTTAACCAGGGTACGGCCAGAGAAACTCTGGATCGGGCAAGTTCTAAACTGATTGCCTGTAGCACGCTGCTTGTATCGACTAATATAAACCGATTGGAACTATCTCCCGGTAA
>JAUXBO010000052.1 GCA_030619345.1 Candidatus Zixiibacteriota bacterium
CTTGCCACAGGGATCGCCGCAGCGGATGCAAACAAGGACTTTGATATCAAAGTCTCGTACCTTAGAGGGGATGTAACTGCCGCTAATATCGATGGTGCCGGATTGACATTTAGTGTCAATGCTGGAGAAATCTGCCAGGGGAATTACTACGAAACCAAAGATGGATGGGTGGTATCAGCTTACCACGTTCCCTCGGCCAAGGACGAGAAAAAGATTTGCGAAGTTGAATCATCGTTAGCCGTTTACGAAGAGTCCGGCCAATTGTATTTGAGGGGCGTCTTGTATGTTCTCGAAACCCGTGTCGGCCAAACTGTCTCCGACGGACACCGTATTGAGATTGATAGAAAGATCGAATTTGACAAGCCACTTCGCTGGACCGCCAGCCTTCAGACTGACAAGGACTTCAGGGGAATCGAGGTCAAGATCGATGACAAGCGTGATCTCAAATCACTCGCGAGCAAATAGATGAATCGAACAAAAATTGATATCCCAAATCACTAAAGCCCCGGCGATTGTCGGGGCTTTTTTTGTTCCATCGGTTGAAGGTGTCCGGGTCCGTGGGCGGCAGATGTCCCCGTTGTATAGTATCATGAGATACTTTACAGTGTGTATCATGATACTATACAGTCCCCGTCTGCCCCATACAACATTCATTTTTCCATCCAAACGGGACATGCTTCGACAGGCTCAGCATGACTTGGCTCTAAATGCCGTACTTTGATCGAAGTTCCTCTGTAGGCCGGGAGGCTTGCCCTCCCGGCAATTCATGCCGTATCTCTCATCTCTGGCATATCTGTCGGGTTCGCCCTTCGTCTGGCTCAGGACGGGCAAGGGTCCCAACCTACAAACTCCTAAACCCACCATAAATGGTGAGCCACCCGTCAAGCAACGTTTTTCAAATAATCCAATCAATGCCTGCGAATTTTACAACGAAATCCGCACTTAAGCTGTATATTATATAGATGTCTAATACAGCCAAAATCCTGACTACCACCGCTTTTGTAGCCCTGCTGATAATACCGGCTTTGCTGGTAATACCAGCCGCTCAGGCCCAGAGGGATATCATGAACCTGATCGGAGCCTCCCCCCCGACCCCACAGGAAGCGGCCATGAACCCGAATCCCTCGGCAGTCAAAGTTGCCCGACTGCATTATTCGGGCGGCGGGGATTGGTACTGGGGAAGCAGCGCGATACCTAATTTCCTTCGCTATCTCCACGACAACACCCCCTTCCCGGTCGACACAATAGAACGGCAGGTTTCAATCATGGACCCGGAGTTATTTCAGTACCCGTTCCTATTTGCCACCGGGCATGGAGTTATCAAATTTGGCTCCGAAGAAAAGGAAAGACTCCGGCAATACCTTTTGGGCGGCGGGTTTCTGTTTGTAAACGACTCTTATGGAATGGACAACAATTTCCGCAATGAGATGGCTGAGCTGTTCCCGGAACGGGAAGTGATCGACATACCGTTTGACCACCCGATCTACCACTGCTTTTATGATTTTCCCAACGGGCCGCCGAAAATCCATGAACATGACGGCAATCCTCCCCGGGGATACGGCCTGATTGTCAATGGCCGTCTGGTTCTTTACTTTCTAGTAGAATCGGATATTGGCGACGGCTGGGAAGATGCCCAGGTCCATTCCGATCCACCCGAGTTGAGGGAAAAAGCGCTCAAAATGGGCGTGAACATACTTAGTTACGCTATGTTATACTAACTGGAAACTCTGTTTTGCTGTTTCTGCTGCCAATACTCGATACTATAGGGAACCGCCGCAGTTCTGCTAATTGAGGACGATTTCTATGACCCGACTTGATTCAACCAAACGACTGACCAAAGTCCTGAACCGGGTACTAATCAAACAACGATTAGTCATGTTCATAGCCGGTCTTCTGGCGACTGGCACAGCAGTTGTTACAGCAGCAATTGTAATGTCTTTGATCGCCAATGTCGTGGTCCTGCCGATCTGGTTCAAGATTGCCGTTCTGGCTGTGACCGGTCTCGGGACTCTTTTTCTGTTTGGCCGATATGCCGTCAGTCGATTGTTTGAAGGCAACATAGAAAACGTAGCGGTTACTCTTGAGGAAAAATATCCTGATCTAAAAGGTTGTTTGATCGGCGCCCTTCAGTTTGCCCGTATGGGTCAGGGATCGGGATTTTCCGAAGATCTCATTGCTCTCAACGAAAGACAGGCGCTTGAAAAAGCGGAAGGGATCGACTTCAACAAGGCGATGAGTTTCTCCAGATTCATAAAAACCGCACGAAATCTGGCTGTCGCCGGAGTTGTTGCGATGCTTATGTTAGCCTTTTTCCCCGGCCTCTTTAGTTATTCGTACGAAGTATTCTCAAACCCAACTACTGTGATAGCGCCACCACTGGCTTATTCTGTGGTTGCCGATCCGGGCAGTACGGAATGGGTCAAATATCGCGACATCAGAATCGGCGCGGCCATAACCGGCGCGAGGATTCCTGACCGGGCGGTGATATTCTATCGTCTCGCCGGTGGACGCTGGCAAGAGTCCGACATTGATCTTGAGAAAGTGTCGCGCTCAGCCGTGACGTTTGGTGACTCGTTGAATATCGGGATTACACTCAGACAGATAAACAAGTCGTTCGATTATTACGTCAAAGTCGGACGCATCGAAACCGAGATACAGGCCATTGATGTTGTTGATCGTCCGAGAGTAACGGAACTGAAACTATCAATCTTCTATCCCGAGTATACCGATCTGGAACCGACCGTTATCGACGAGAACAATGGATCGTTCTCAGCCGTAGTCGGCAGCCGGGTGAATCTTCAGGTAATTACAAATCTACCCATTGAAAAGGCCGAACTCGTTCTCGATGATTCCAGTCGTGTCAATCTAACCGTCAGCGATAAGACGGCCAAGACATCGCTGCTGGTTGAGACCTCGCGCGCTTACTACATCCGGCTTCTGGACCGGCTGGGCGAAGAAAACCCGGACCCGATTGAATATTACATTACGGCCACCCCGGATGAGTATCCTTCGATTGACGTCCTCCGGCCCGGATTTGATGTCAATCTCAACGATGAAATGATGCTACCTCTCAAAGTTCGCATCTTTGATGACTACGGCTTTTCATCACTGGTGATGAAGTACCAGATCCATTCCCAGAGAAGAGTCTCCGATGAAAATGTGGTCGTGCTTCATTTCTCCGAACGCATAAAAACCGAAGGTGAGATCGAATTCAATTGGGATATGGACCTGCTCAACCTGAACCCCGGTGACTATGCCGAGTATTACTTCGAAATTGCCGATAACGACCGTATCTTGGGACCAAAGATCACCGCCTCGCGTCATTTTGTCGCGCGACTGCCTTCGCTGGAGGAGATAATCTCTCAGTCGGAAGGCGAGAGTATGAAGCGGATCATACGCACCGAACAGCTTCTGAAATCGGGCAAGGACCTGGCCGAACGAATGAAAAATATTTCCCGAAAACTCCAAGCCAAAGTAGCTGAGAAAAATAATTGGCAGCAGAAAAAAGAACTGGAGTCAATGCTCAAAAAGAATCAAGATATTCTGGAGCAAGTCGAGGATATGGCCAAGCAGATGGATCAATCGGTCAAAAAGGTCTCCGAAAGTTCTCTCATGAGCCGGGAGATCCTTGAGAAACTGGCCCAAATCCAAAAGTTGTACGAAGATGTATCCACCCCTGAGATGCGAGAGGCACAGAGGCGGTTGATGGAAGCGTTGCAGAAGATGGATCAGAGAGAACTTCAGAAGGCAATGAAGGACTTTGAGATGTCGCAGGAGGAACTTCTCAAGCGTCTTGAGCGAACTCTGGCCCTGCTCAAAAAGATGCAACTCCAGCAAAAAATGGAAGCGATGCTGCGTAAAGTAGAGCAAATGGTCAAAAAGCAGGAAGAAATAAACACGGAAACCGAACAAGCCAAATCGGATCAGCTACCAAAGCTCAGTCCTCGTGAACAGGAATTGAAAAAGTCTCTGGAGGCTCTCAAAGAGGAACTCGCGGAACTGAACATACTCATGGAAGAACAGGAAGGCGCTCCTCCCAAGGAGGCCGAAGAATTCAGTGATGCGATTGAGAAAACCGATGCCGATGAAAACATGCAGCAGATGTCCGACGCGTTGAGTAAATCTCAGAAGTCAGAGGCTGGCAAGCAGGGCAAGAAGGCGCTCTCCAAGCTTCTGGAAATGATGGATAAGATGCAGCAAGAATTGGCCTCAATGAAGGGCGGAGATCAGGAGGCTATTGAGCGAGCCATGAAAGCAGCTATTGATGACGCCAATTACCTCTCCAACAATCAGGAAGAGCTTCTAAAAGAGGCTGCCAATATCTCGCCGACTTCCATGGTTCTGCGCGAGATGGCCGCCAACCAGCAGGACTTGTTGAATTCCTGCAAAGGTCTTCAGAATAGAATTACACAGTTGGGCAAAGAATCTCCGTTCATTGCTGCCGAACTACAGATGCTCGTCGACCAGTCGACCAAAAACATGGAGATGTCGATCACCGGTTTTGACGAAAAGAAGGGGTTCGACGCTACCCGCTATCAGCGCAATGCGATGTCAAAGCTCAATAAGACTTCGATTCGCCTGATGGAATCGCTTCAGGAACAAAAGCAGTGCGACAAAGGCGGCAGTTGCAGTAATCCGACTCAAAAACTTCAGTCAATGTGCAACAAACAGAGCGAACTGAACCAGCAGACCAAATCGCAATGCAATAATCCCGGCGGCCAGAAACCTACCCAAGGCCAGGGATCGCGCGAAGCACTCAGAAGGCTGGCTGGTGAACAGGCGTCTATCCGTAAATCGGTCGAAGAACTTAACCAGGAGTTCGGCAACTCGCGCCAGATCCTGGGTAGGCTGGACGATATCGCCCAGGAGATGAAAGAGATTGAAGAAGCGCTATCGTCCGGTGATGTTGGCCAGGAAACACTTGATCGCCAGGTAAAAGTATTTTCAAGAATGATGGAAGCCAGTCGATCACTGTACCGTCGCGACTTTTCAGAACAGCGAAAATCTAACAGCGCCACAACCGAAGCCTTTTTCATACCACCGCAATTGTCCACTGATCTTCTCGATGATCGCGTCAAACTCGAAGATAGGTTGCGCAAGTACCTTGGGTCGGATTATCCACCGCAATATGAAAAACAGATTAAGGCGTACTTCAAAGCGATCCTTCAATATGAAGCAGGGAGCAGGTCCGGCCAGTGATAGAGCTTATATCTTCGTACGCCAAACTATTCGGTACTCGTCTGCTACTGGTATCGCTATTGGCTCTCATGGGAGTGGCGAATGGCAGAACTGAGGTCAACGAGAAATCTGACGATCCAATAATTCTCCAGAGACAAAAAAAGAATCCTCAGGATGAGCGTCAACGCCAACAGTTGAGTCTTGCCCGCAAACTGATGGACTCAAAAAACTGGCAGGGTGCCGCCGCAGTTCTCGAGACACTATACGAAACCAATCCGACTCACGGCGTTGTTGTCAATCAATTGATGAAATGCCTTGATCAACTCAAGCAGTACCCCAAAGCTGTCGACCTGGTCCGACGCCAGATTCAAAGGCAGTCAAACAATTTTCACCTGCGTCTGCGCCTGGCCGAGTACCTTGTCAAGCAGGACAGCCTTGATGCCGCATTAGGTGTCTATAACAAGATAATCGGCATGGTCCCCAACAACAGCATTGGCAGTTATCAGTCTATCGTAAACAATATGGTGTTATTTGGTTTCCCCGACCGAGCGGTCGAACTTATCGACTCCCTCCGGTTGGCATTGTCCGACTCCCGCCTCTTTGCTCTTCAAAAAGGCGGTATTCTGGAACAGAAGCGAGAGTACGCCGAGGCCACGCTTGAATTCTATCACCTGCTTGGCGATACCGCCCGCAGCGCTATTAACGCCGAAATGAAAATTGTCTCGCTGCTTGATTTTCCAGTCTCTTCTGAGGCGGCTCTCGAAGTTCTGACTGAGATTGCCGATCAAACCCCAAATCACAAACTGTACAAAATCCTTTCAGATTTCTATTTGAAAAAACAGCAATTTGAACCGGCCTTTGAGTATGCCGTCCGTCGCGATTCGTCCGGTAACCAGAAAGGGATCGGCCTACTCACCTTCCTGAGAAACTGCCGGGAACGAGAATTGAACGATGAAACCATAAGAATGTCGAGGTACATCCTCGACAAATACGAAAGCAGCCCAATTCTACCTGAGACTTATTTTATTTATGCAGAAGCACTTGCCAATGCTGCCAGATATGATGAAGCTATAAACATATATGATACTATCGTGGCCGTATTACCCCGCGCCCAAGACAAAGCATCTGCTCTCTTCGAGATCGGCCAGATCTACTCCAACCAGCTTGATGACTGCCCGAAAGGATTGAAGATGTACGATTCAGTCATCTCGACCTTTCCGGCTGGAGTAGGCTATGTCGATGCTCTTTTGGCCCGACCGGATTGCTATATCCGACTCGGCGAATATGAACAGGCCCGCAAAGATTTTGCCTTACTGCGCCATCGGCATCTTGATGAAAATCGGAAAGAGGAAATTGAATACAATCTGGCCTTAATGGATTTCTTTGAAAAGAAATTTGATTCCTGCCGGGTAGCGTTCCGAAAGTTGATGATCGATTTCCCGATGGGGTATTTCGTAAACGATGCACTTCGCCTACTGATGGTCATCAACGAGGCCGAGGGAGACAATGATCTTCTTTATCTGTACTCCTCGGCCGAGATGTTCAAAAAACGGAGAATGCCCGACTCCACCAAAAACCGGTATGAAGCTCTAACGAGGAGCATCAATCGGGTCCTGGCCGACAACGCGCTCTTTGGATTGATGAATCTGAGTTTGGAAGAGGCGGATACCACCTCTACTTTGAACAGTATTGAGAAATTGGCTGAGGAATTCCCTGATTCTTATTATCTGCCGTACGGTTTAAAATTAAGGGCCGACATCTGGTTGTTAAATGAAGCCAAAAAGCCAGAGGCCACTCGGGAGTATCGCTCGCTGTTGGAGAACTACCCGGACTATCCTTTTGTCTCGAAAGTCAGAGAGATTCTTCGCAAACTTGAGGCTGCACAGCCGGTCGGCTAATATTCTTCCAGCTTTTTGTGACCGTCTTTCAGAATTCGTACTTCCTGCTCAAGACTAAAGACTCTGTTCTGCAGGGTTTCATGCTTGCGAGACTTCATTTTCATGGTTGTCCTTATCAGGAGTCCAATCGCGGTCAACAGGAAAAACACTGAATTTACCCTGCGAAAAATCTCGCCCATATTGAAAATGGAATCAATAAAAGCAAGAATTCCCAAAATAAAAAGAACGGCACACCAAGTAAACATATTATCCTCCAGAAATATTAATTCAGCCAATTGAAACGCTATAAAAATACAGGTTGTTATTTGACAACATACTGTTATATTTTTCGGCTTAAATAGTCTGTAACGACTTATACCACTATACAATATCGGTTTTGCCGAGACTCTCTTTAGGAGGATATCTTGCCCGAAAACATCGCTGTCCCGAACGGCTATAAAGACCGAACCAACCTTATTATCGCCGGACTAGTCTTTGCTGTATCATTTGTGATCTATGCTCTGACCGTCCAGAGGACTTTTTCGTTCTGGGATTGCGGCGAATTTATCGCCTGTGCCTACGGCTTGAGCATTCCTCACCCCCCTGGCACGCCTCTTTTTGTCCTCCTGGGCCGTGTTTTCTCGCTCATACCGTTTGTCGAGGATATCTCCTACCGGATCAACTATATTTCCGTAATCTCCTCTGCCGTCACGGCTGCCCTCAGCTATTTGCTGACCGTCAAGATGGTCGGCTATTTCTTCGGCGATGAGAAAAATAAGTCAATCAATCGTTTCATCGCCTATATCGGCGGCGTGGCCGGTGGGTTCTTCGTGGCTTTTTCCCGCACCAACTGGGGCAACTCGGTCGAAGCTGAAGTCTACGGCATGGCCCTGGCCCTGTCGGTGGGACTGGTGCTGCTGGCTATTCGTTACTTCGAACAGCAGGGATCGGCCACCGCGGATAAGACGCTGGTCTTGTTCTTTTACCTGGCGATGCTCGGAATCGGCGTCCACATGACGGTCTTCCTGGTCGTCCCCATGTGTGCCATCTTCTTTATCCTCAAAAAAGAAGCCACCAAGGCCGACTGGATCCTTGTCTGTGGATACCTGATCGTTGAACTTCTACTGATGCTGCTCTTCTCCGTTAGCGGTGTGGGACGGCCACACATAGCTTTTATGGTGGTTTCGGCCTTGCTCGCACTGGGTTTACTGGTGAAACTCCATAATAAGATAAACTGGGCTATTCTTATTGCGATTATCGCCGGCTCGACGGTAATAGTTAGTTTTAGTATGAATTTCTGGGCCTATGCGCTTACCCTTCCCGGTCTGGTCATTCTGGCGCTGGTGTCGCAAAAATACAATCTACGCCTCCACTGGAAGGCAGCTTTGGCGGTGGTGGTAATATCAATAATTGGCCTTTCCGTTCATCTGTATATTCCGATTCGCTCGGCACAGAGCCCTCGCATTGATGAAAACAACCCTTCCCGCGATACGCAAACATTTGTCGATTTTCTGGACCGTAAACAGTACGGGCAGATGTCCATGGTTGAGCGCTTGTTCAAGCGTCGCGGATCGCTGGCCAATCAGTTTGGACGGCACCCGCACATGGGCTTTTGGTCCTACTTTGAAGAGCAGTATTCGAACGGCGGTTGGTCGTTTATTCTACCATTTTTTGCCCTCGGATTGATCGGCATAATCACTGCAATAAAGAAACGACTACAACTTGGGTTGCCCTTCATGGTCTTGCTCTTATTGTGCTCGGCGGGACTTGTGCTCTACATGAATTTCGCCGATGGCACCCGTTACGACTTCAACACTAACGACGCCTACCTCGAAGTTCGTAACCGAGATTACTTCTTCACGCCGGCCTTCGTCTTTTTCGGCATCGCCATGGGCATGGGCATCTCAGCCGTCATGAAGTATCTCAAGGACGCCCTCACTCTGAAAAACCCCGGGATCATGCGACCGGTAGTGTTTGCTTCGGGAATACTGGTCATTCTGCCTGGCATTACTCTGGCCCACAACTACCATGCCTGTGATCGTTCTAATAATTTCCTGCCGTACAATTACGCCGCTTCTATTCTGGATAGCTGTGAGGAAAATGCGATCCTGTTTACTTCGGGCGACAACGACACTTTCCCCCTCTGGTGTATTCAGGAGGTGTATGGGTATCGCCTTGATGTTCGAGTGGTGAATCTGTCGTTGCTCAATACCGATTGGTATACTCTGCAGATGAAAAATATGTACAACGTTCCCATCTCGCTCACCGAAGAACAGATTCTCTGGAACGAGGTTGAACAGGGCGGCATTATGGGGAAGCGTCCCGATAAACCATTCTACGACAAAGCGAGGCAGAGGCAGGCGTATCTTATCCCGGCTCCTTACGGTAATCGAATACTGCGGGTGCAGGATATGATGGTGGACGAAATCGTTTTTGAATCGATTGTTCGTGCTGATACCGGTGATGACTGGTCTTTCAAGCAGCCGATATATTTCAGTTCTCCTCCCTACGCTGAATCACCACTCAATCTCCAGAAGCGGGCTAACGCAACCGGTGTCGTATTCAAACTCGAAAAGCAACCCAACCCGAGAAATATTGATGTCGAACGCGGCTACGACCTGTTCATGAATAAGTACCGATTCACAGGACTGGAAGATGCCGACGTTTACCGCAATGAAAATGCCACCGGCGTTTACCTGGGAATGGGCATCAACGCTGTCCGGGTGTTCGGTGAATTGGAACGAATCGGGGACTCGGCGAGGGCGATTGAATTCGCTGAGCGGATAATTGAAGTCTATCCTGAATACTGGCAGACATATCTGCTGCTTGGCGATCTGCTTGAACGTAACGGAGATTCAACTGCGGTAGATCGACTCACCAAACAGCTGCATGATACTTTGACATCATTCCTTGCCTCTAATCCGGAGAACCTCTTCTACATGCAGGATCTCGGTCTCACTAAAGCTGAAATTGGAAGGCGCACCGGAGACCAGGCAATTCTTGAAGAGGGTATCGCTTTATTGTGGAAGGCTTTCGATGCCAATAAAAACAGCGCCTATGCATTTAGGAAACTGTACACCGTGTTGGCTCAAAACGGACGGGTCAGTGATATTCAACTGGCCGCAGAGAAATTCTACGAATACAAAATCAACCGGAACGACCCGCTCCTGAAACAACTGATGGGCGGTGCACCCAGCGGCTTCCCCCAAACCGGCCCCTGATCGTATTTAGAAATAGATTTGACTAGAAAACCCCACTTGCCTGAACAAGTGGGGTTTTGTTTTGATTTTAGTTCCCGTAGGTCGGGACCTTTATGGTCCCGACGATTATCGCGAATTGTCGGGTCCGCAAGGGACCACGACCTACGATTACTTATTCAAAAAGAAATCTACTTCACAGATATCAGTCGATAGCCCGCCCTGCGCCGGTAACCTGAGTCGGTCGGTTCCATCATCTTTTCTGTAACCAATTCCCGTCTGACGGTCCGGAAATCGTGATGATAACGTTCGACAATCCGGTCCATCTCCGGCTCAGCATACTCTCGCCCCGGTTCGAACTGGGCCAGAATGTACTCGAGCAGGAACTTTCTCTGGCTGGCACCGTTGGTCGGAGCGGCTTGATTCTCCGATTTACGCACCGATTTGATTTTAGTAGAGCCGGTTGGTGAGCCGGTATCATTGGCCTGGTGCTCCAGCCATGTATATACTGATTTTTCCGGGATACGCCAATCCTTGCCTATTTTATAGGCCCGTATTTCACCCGCCTGAATCTTGCGAGTTATGACCTGCACGTTCATTTTCAACTTCTGAGCCAATTCGGA
>JAUXBO010000237.1 GCA_030619345.1 Candidatus Zixiibacteriota bacterium
AGTATATGTCCGGCTTCAACCTCTTCCGATATATTACCTTCCGAACCGCCGGAGCTATGGTGACGGCGATTGTCATTGCATTGATTCTTGGCCCGTTTTTCATTCGTTTGCTCAAGAAATACCAGGTTGCAGAGAGTATTCGTGCCGAAGGACCAGAGTCGCACCAAAAGAAAGCCGGTACGCCGACAATGGGTGGGCTCATAATTCTGGCCGCTATTGTAATCCCGACTTTGCTCTGGGCGGACTTATCCAATTTCTACGTCTTGATGGTGTTACTGGCTACTGTCTGGCTGGGCTTGATTGGCTATATGGATGACTATCTCAAGGTGATCAAAAAGCAGCCACGTGGAATGGTCGGCAAAAAGAAGCTGGTAGGCCAGATCATGCTGGGTACTCTGTTCGCCTTCTTGCTCGTTTATTTAGCTCCGGATGCTCGTTATGACGGAAGCACCGCAATACCATTCTTTAAAAACTATGTTCTGTACCTGGGAATCCTCTATATACCGTTCATAGTTCTGGTAATCACCGGAAGTTCGAACGCGGTGAATCTCACCGATGGTCTTGATGGTTTGGCCATTGGGCTCTGTGCAATCTGTTTCCTGGCCTTTGGCGGAATTGCATATGTAAGCGGTCGCATTGACTTTTCCAACTATTTGCAAATTGAATATCTTCCCGGTACGGGAGAACTGGTGGTGTTCATAGGGGCAGCCATAGGGGCGGCTATCGGATTCCTCTGGTTCAATGCCCACCCGGCCGAGGTCTTCATGGGCGACACCGGATCATTAGCTTTGGGCGGCGCTCTGGGGGCGGTGGCAATTCTATTGAAAAAAGAACTGCTGCTGGTAATTGTTGGAGGTGTTTTTGTTATTGAAGCGCTGTCGGTGATCATACAGGTACTCTCATACAAATACCGGGGTGGCAAGAGAGTGTTCAAGATGGCTCCCATACATCATCACTTTGAATTGATCGGATGGGCGGAATCAAAAGTCGTGGTGCGGTTCTGGATAATTGGAGTGATTTTCGCCCTGATAACATTGGCGACACTGAAGGTAAGATGACAACACATCAGCGAATAAAAGACAGGAAGATTGGAATCATCGGTATGGCGAGGTCGGGAGTTGCCGCCGCCATTCTGGCCAAAGAGCTGGGCGGGGTTCCGTTCGTGAGTGATGCTGCGCCTATTCAAAAGCTGGAGTCTCAGTTCGCTAAACTAAAGGCCGCATCGATTGATTTTGAGGCCGGAGGTCACACGGCGCGGCTGCTGGAGTCTGACTATATCATTCTCTCTCCGGGTGTACGTCCTGACATTGATATATTGCAGAAAGCAAAATCCAAAGGTATTCCATGCTTTTCGGAAATTGAGTTTGCCTCCTGGATTTGTAAGGGAACCATTATTGCAGTGACGGGGTCCAACGGGAAAACTACAACCACTACTTTGATCGGTGAGATATTCAAGGCCGCCGGGGTGGAAGCTGTTGTATGCGGGAATGTCGGTCTGCCATTCAGCGAAATTGTTACCGATATCCCTCAAAATGGGGTGGCCGTAGTAGAAGTATCAACGTTCCAGTTAGAAGCTGTTGAGGAGTTTCACCCGCACATTGCCCTGATTTTGAATCTTTCTCCCGATCATCTGGACCGTCATGGAAGTTTCGAAAACTACAAGGCGCTGAAGTACCGCGTGGCTGAAAATCTGACGGAAAATGATTGGCTGATTCTCAATGAAGAAGACAGCGCCTTGACACGAGACAAAATCAAGACCGAAGCTAAAACCAACTGGTTTGCATCGATAGAGTCAACGACAGCATCTGCATTTGTTTCCGAGGGAACGCTCATGACGAGAGTCGATGGCCGTGATCTGGCCGTTATTCCAGTCGCTGATATTCGTATTCCTGGTCCGCACAACTTGCAGAACAGCGCCGCGGCCGTGTGTGCGGCAACTCTTATGGGCGTTGATCCGGAGGCAATGGGAGAGGCGCTTCGCACGTTTGGTGGCGTCGAACATCGCATGGAAAAAATTGGAAAGATCGCCGGAATAGATTTCATCAACGATTCCAAAGCAACTAATGTTGATTCGGTTTGTTATGCACTGCGCTCGGTAGATACAAACCTGTATTTAATTGCCGGAGGACGGGACAAGGGTGCTGGATACGAGCCGATCATTGAGCACGGGCGCGGGAAGATTAAGGGGATTGTGGCGATAGGCGAAGCACGCGAAAAAATATTTACAGACTTAGGGAAGTCATTCTCGGTCACAACTGCCGACTCGTTGGAGGAGGCGGTCTCGCTTTGCTTTGAAATGGCCCGACCGGGGGAGACGGTGCTTCTATCTCCGGCGTGTGCCAGTTTTGATATGTTTACCAGTTTTGAACATCGCGGGCGAGTCTTCAAGGAAGCCGTTGCCGCTCTAAGAAGTGGAAAAAATAATAGTGAAAAAGTCCAGAGCTGAACAGGTTCAATTCGACCATCTTCTGCTTGCCTACCTGGCTACTGTCCTGGTAGGACTGGTGATGGTCTATTCGGCATCATCTGTCTGGGCCGAGAGCCGTCATGGATCACACTACTACTTCTTTCAGAAGCAGTTCATCGCTGCCATTCTATCACTGGCCGTTATCTGGATCATCGGTCGTCTGGATTTGCGAAGACTGTCGGTATACTCGGCACCGGCACTGCTAATCACTATCCTGCTGCTCTCATTGGTGTTTCTGATGCCGGGAAGAAACGGATCGCATCGTTGGTTGATGATGGGGCCGTTTACAGCGCAGCCTTCGGAGTTCTTCAAATTTGTAATGATCTTCTACCTTGCTTTTTCACTGGCCAATCCAAAAAGAAATCTGGGACAACTAAAGCAGCTACTGTTTCCGTACGCGCCCCTTATCGGAGTTGGATTGCTTCTGATTCTGGCCGAACCGGATCTGGGAACCACAGTGGTCATATTCTTGACCGCAGCGCTGATGTTTTTCCTGGCTGGAGCAAAAATGAAACACCTCTTGTCGGCATTGGTGCCATTAATCGGTACCGGTACTTTTATCGTATTCGTGCTCGGCTACAAAAAGGATAGAGTATTGGATTACATCACGGCTCTCGGTGATCCTCTTCAGGGAAGCTATCAGATCAAGCAAGCAGCATTATCGCTGGGTGCCGGTGGACTTATGGGAACCGGATTGGGCGATGGTCGTCAGAAGCTGTTTTTTCTGCCATACCCGCATACGGATTTCATATTTGCTGCTATTGGTGAAGAGATCGGTTTTATCGGGTTGCTGTTTGTAATGGCGTTGTTGGTATTCATTCTCTACCGCGGGCTCAAAATTGCTTATGCCCAGCCGGACAAATTTGGATATCTCCTCGCTGCCGGGATTACGATGTCGTTGTTCGTTAACATTGCCATAAATCTTGGAGTGGTAACTTCGTTGTTGCCTGTGACCGGTTTGGCCTTGCCGCTTCTTTCGTACGGAGGATCATCACTGCTGATTTCATCAGCCATGATAGGCATTCTTTTGAACCTCTCCAGGCAAAGTACTGGAAAAGGGAGTAGATGGAAAAAGCTCGCATAATATTTGCCGGTGGTGGCACCGGTGGGCATTTATATCCGGCGCTCGCGATTGCGAACCGGCTGGAAGAGTTACTGAAAGATAAGAGTGAAGTTGTGATTGAATTTGTGGGAACGAAAAGAGGCATAGAGTACCGCATGCGTGACCAGTTAGGTTTCAAACTGAATCTCATAAATATCCGCGGCCTTTCTCGTTCGTTGGCAATTAGCAATCTAATTGTTCCTTTCTTGATTGTTGGAGCGCTCGTGAAATCGTGGGTTTTGCTCGGACGATTCAAGCCGGACGTGGTGGTGGGGACCGGTGGATATGTCTGCTGGCCGATAGTACGTGCCGCTGCCTTGCGTTCGATTCCAATTGTGTTGCAAGAGCAGAATTCATTTCCGGGATTGACGATTCGTCAGTTGGCCCGATTCGCCGACCGCATATATCTCGGGTTTGAGAAAGCAAATGAATACTTAAAGACTGATGCCAAACTCGTGGTCAGCGGAAACCCGGTCAGGGCGGAGATCAATCGCGGTGATCGTGAATTGGCCATGAATCATTTTGGTCTGGACCCGAACAAGAAAACGATTCTGGTTTTGGGTGGGAGTCAGGGCGCTCGTGCGATCAACGGTGCCGTCCTGAAAAGTCTCAAGAACGACTCGCTGGATAATAAATATCAACTGTTGTGGCAGACGGGGAAGAGGGATTACACGGATGTAAGTGTTAGTGCTGACAAGAAGGCTTCTTGCGTCCTTTTCCCCTTTGCCCAACAGAT
>JAUXBO010000063.1 GCA_030619345.1 Candidatus Zixiibacteriota bacterium
CCTGAAACGCCTGATGACCGCATGAATCGTCCGGTCGGTCAGCCAGAGTGCAAAGGCAATGAGGATAATAGCGAAAGATAATCCGTACCAGATATGATTCATGACATAATGCCCCATCTCATGCCCCATAACAAACTTGATTTCTTCGTATGTGAAGTTATCGATTAGATTATCATAAAGAACGATTCGTTCAGTTCCGAACAGACCGGTAACATAGGCGTTGACTTTGGTCGTCTGCTTGGAACTGTTTACTTGGAATATATCGGAGCCCTCGATTCCAACTGACGAGGCCAGTGTTAACAACTCCGACTCCAGCTGTTTGTCTTCAAGTGGGACATAATCATTGAAGATGGGCGATATATAAATGGGGATGAGTACGACCATTAGAACCAGAAAGGGAAAGGTCCCGATAGAAAACGCCAGCCACCAGCGTTTCATTTGGCCAATCAACCGGTATAGGAACCACATCGGGACAATCGCAATGAGCGCCATCATGCTTAAACTAATTAAGTCCTCCTTGAGCCATTCGAAGAAAGTCTGATTCATAAAGCCATAGTCTGACTCAACGATGAAACTTCGATAAACATGGGAAGGGAACTCGAAAATATAGTTTATTATCAAAAAGAGTATCAGAAAAACCCAGACTGCAAAAAAGCGGATGGGGATCTTTTCTGCCCAGTCGCGCAGTTTGGCCGAAAGACCAGTGAACAGAAAAAGCGACATGATGGCCAGACTGATGAAGAAACTTGCAAACCGCCAGACGTTCTTGAATTTCGAATAGGAATACAGCAATTCACGGCGTTCGTCGGATATTGGGTAGAGTGAACCTGCCTGAGACTGAGGCTGCGTCCCGGCGGTGACTTCATTGGCCATCACGCTTGTGACAGAACCGGGGAGAATAACCTGGGCGCTGTCTTGTGCGATGGACTTGGAAACGATCAGCAGCAGCATGATTATCAAGAGCGGTACAACTATCAAAAATCGACGCATACTGTATCCTCCGTTTATTTCGTGCGCGGCAGACCTCCCAGCCTGCCCTGAGCATGTCGAAGGGTCTGCCCGTCTGCGAATACGAGGTAAGAGGGGCAGATGAGGACGTCTGCCGCCCACAAAACTGTCGAAACCACAGGGGTTTCGACCTACTTATTCTGTCAGGAGCGCAGGGCTCCTGACCTACCTTTTAGGCTACTGTCACATCATCGCAGAGGTAAACATCCTGGATGGCGTTGAGAAGTTCCACGCCCTCTTTCATCGGACGCTGGAACGCTTTACGGCCAGAGATCAGTCCCGTACCACCGGCACGCTTGTTGATCACCGCCGTGCGGACAGCCTCGGCCAGATCGGTCGCACCCGACGACGCGCCGCCGGAATTTATCAGAGCGATACGGCCCATGTAGCAATTGGCTACCTGGTAACGAGTGAGTTCAATCGGGTGATCTGTGGCCAGTTCATCGTAGACTTTGGGATGCGTCTTGGCAAATCCGATGTCATTGAATCCGCCGTTATTCTCCGGCAATTTCTGCTTGATGATATCGGCCTCGACGGTCACGCCAAGATGATTGGCCTGTCCGGTCATGTCGGCAGCAACGTGATAGTCTTTGCCGTCTTTCTTGAAGGCGGAGTTGCGAAGATAACACCACAGGACAGTGAACATACCCAGTTCGTGAGCGGCGGTGAAAGCCTCGGTTACCTCTTCAAGCTGACGCATGGCGTTGTCCGATCCAAAATAGATCGTTGCTCCCACGCCGACCGCGCCCATGTTGAAAGCGTTTTCAACATTGGAAAACATGATCTGATCAAACTTTGAAGGATAGGTCAGCAGTTCATTATGATTGAGTTTCATGATGAATGGAATCTTGTGGGCGTACTTACGGGCTACCGCACCCAATGCACCGTAGGTGGAGACCACTCCGTTACATCCGCCTTCAATAGCCAGTTCGACAATTTTGGCCGGGTCAAAATAATCCGGGTTGGGGGCAAACGAGGCACCGCCGGTATGTTCGATCCCCTGATCGACCGGTAGAATGGACACATAACCGGAGCCGGACAAGCGGCCGGTGTTGAACAGCCAGTTTAGTGAGCGCATCACAACCGGAGTGCGGTCGGTCTGACTAAAAACGCGGTCCATGAAATCAGGACCGGGAAGGTGCAGGCGGGATTTGTCGATTCCTTTGGCCTGGTAGTTCAGCAAGTTGGTGTTCTTGCCAAGAAGTTGTTCGATCTTCTTAATCATGGCTCTTTCTCCCCATGAGTTTTGTCTCTATTTTTCCAGATAGATAAATCTTTTTTTACCTGAAATCAAGTTTTCAAACTACTCCCAATCCTGCAAAAAACATGACTGAAAAAAGAAAGAGCGCACCCGGTTAGAGGTACGCCCAATCCCTTATAACAAAGAGGAGTTATAGGTCTAAATCCTGAATAAATATTGGAGCTTGGCAAAAAATTGCCGGTCCGAGAGTTTCTCCGATATAGACATATTCGGGAGAACAAAAAAAACCGCACCTCCAATGGAGATGCGGCTCCTATTTACAATCTGTGATTAGGCTCAGCTATAAGACTTAATGGCCGCTTCACGGCTGTCGAAATGTTCAAATACTGAGATAAGGCGAGTTATGGTCAGAATTGACTCAATCTTATCGATATTTGCCAAAACCAGTCGCCCACCAGAGTTCTTGACTGTCGTCAGGGCAGAAATGAGCATGCCAAGTCCGACCGAGTTCATCCAGTCGACTTTGGCCAGATCGACCACAATATTTTTCTTATTCTGATTGATATACTCATGGATTTTACCGTGGAACATGGTAGTTTCCTCACCGCCCATGATTTTTCCAGAAACTTCCAGGATTACTATTTCGCCTTCTAGTCGGTCGACAAACTTCATCTTATTATATCCTCTTGATACAGGTCTATTTGCTCAATAACTTTGTAGAAAGAACCAATTTTTTCGGATTCCCAGATTGACCAAATATAAAAGCGGTCAGTTGCAATATCAAGTGGTTTTTGGGAGGCGGCGGATATGGCCGGTCAGACCAGACAAGCAATCAGAAGCCAACCTGATCAAAAGTCAGAACTGTCACAACGATTGTCCCGGTATCCTCACGGCGGCAGAAGCTCTCTGGTAAGCGGAAAGTCGCCCAATCATCAGTATTGCAGCGATACCAGCGGCTACCTGCAGCATCACAGAAGGAATATTGATATAGGCAGACGGGGCCATTATTTGAGATCCATCCGAAAATGGGAAGGCCTGAAAAGCCACATAGCATCCGACAACCCACCCAATGAGAATTGATCCAAGCCAACTGCCGAACCAGACATGGACAATCATATCGCATTCCTTGGTCTGCCAATTGCTCGGATTCTTACCGGCTTTGTAGAATTCTTTAACTACAAAATAAGGCACGATCAGATTTGCAAACGGAATAAACCACCAGCCTACGGACCACCCCGGTGTATAGGTCATCCCGGTGGCTCCGAGGGCGCGAGCATTTGCATTGGCCCGGTAGCACCAAATCACAAACAATACAATCGTAACCAGTCCGATAATCCCGGCCAAGGCACCAAATCCGGTCATGGCCAGGAACTTCCCCATCATACCAGGCGATAAGTCAATTCTCGGTACACCACCGCCAGACAGTCCCAGGAGTTCCACAATCACTGATGACAGCGCGGTAGTAACCAACGTCACCACCATATCAAACGCCAAAAAAAGCTGCAGCCAGAATCCCAGCGACGAGATATCGCGATAAACATACTCTTGAGGCACGGCTGCAAAATTCTGATTTGAAGAGACAGAGGTACCGCCCTCCATGGATGCCAACTTCGATAAACCAAATGCGTCTCTGAGACCGGACTCCTGCGCCGCACACCACTGGGCCATCCCTTCCTGCCAGACTTGCGTGGTCGAATTGATAACATGCTGGTTGATCAGTTGGCGTACTGTCTCTTCTGAGTGCGGGCCGTTTGGCTTATTCGTGCCGTCGTTATAGTACCACATTGGCAAATGCCCTGTTTGTCGGGTTGAGTATTATCTTGTCCAATTTAGATCATTATTGCCGCTGCTATCAACAATAAAAAAGGCGGCAGTGAACCTGCCGCCTTACGCAAAACCAAAAAATGTGAGCTATTATTCGACTGTTTCTTCAACCGGACTTTCTTCCGCGACCTCAGCCCCCGCCCCGCCGATACCGAGTTCGGCGCGGACTTTGGCAAAAATTTCGTCTTGAATCTCGGGGTGCTCCTCAAGGAATTTCTTGGCGTTCTCGCGCCCCTGCCCGAGTCGGTCGGCGCCATAGCTGAACCAGGAACCGGATTTCTCCACAATCCCTTTATCACTGGCAATATCAATTAGTTCACCGGTGAGAGAGATCCCCTTACCATAAATAATGTCAAATTCCGCTTCCCGAAATGGCGGAGCGACTTTGTTTTTGACCACCCGGACTCTCGTCCGGTTGCCGATTGCTTCCTGATTATCCTTGATAGTCGCAATACGTCGGATATCCATACGCACCGTTGCATAGAACTTAAGAGCATTGCCGCCGGTAGTTGTTTCCGGGTTACCAAACATGACACCGATTTTCATCCGTATCTGGTTAATGAACAGAACCGATGTTTTAGACTTGGCAATAATCGCCGTTAGTTTTCGCAGTGCCTGGGACATCAGTCTCGCCTGCAATCCCATGTGTGAGTCACCCATTTCACCTTCGATCTCACTCTTGGGGGTCAGCGCCGCCACTGAATCGATGATAATCAAATCAACGGCTCCGGAACGCACCAGTGTCTCGGTGATGTCAAGCGCCTGCTCACCGGTATCGGGCTGTGACACCAACAGATTGTCAGTATCCACACCCAGAGCATGAGCATAGAGAGCGTCGAGCGCATGTTCGGCATCGATAAAGGCGACCACGCCCCCCAGCTTTTGTGCCTCGGCGGCAATATGCAGCGCGAGAGTGGTTTTACCTGATGATTCCGGTCCATATATTTCGATCACTCGTCCGCGTGGAACGCCTCCAACACCAAGAGCATAGTCGATTCCGATTGAACCGGTTGGAATGACTTCGATTTCCACTATGCCGGAGTCTCCCAGACGCATGATGGAGCCTTTGCCAAAGGAGCGTTCTATCTGAGTAAGAGCCGCGTCGAGAGCTTTCTTGCGGTCAGTGACAGTTGAGGTAACAGCCATATCAGATGAGCCTTTCTTTATCTTTAACTTTTTGTTTTCCATATTGAGTATCCAATTTAGTCAAAGGGTACAACCAAATATATCACATTTTTTCCACCTCTAAAATAGATTTGTGCCCTGACAGAACGTGTCAGTGAAAATTACCCTTCCATTACTTTTTTCCTGACGGAATTTCCGGGTTCCGGAGTCGACCCATGAAAACAACATATAAAAAACATGAGAACGTAGTCCTGTATACAAATTGCGCATCTTTCTGCATATTTCTATGTTTTTTTCAAGCGATAGAAAGCCCCCACTATCGCATATGATCGTAACATACACAACAACAATGACTTACATGAACCGTATCATAGCCTCTGTCAGCCTTATATTGGGCATGAGTATTGCTTATGCTATTACCATATGTACTGAAATTCTAATCTCGGTCATTTGAGGATAGCTGCATTGAAAAAACTGCTTATAATTACGATTCTTGCTTTGATGGCGATGGCGTCAACATCGTTTGCTGTACCTAATCTGCAAATATACATTCCCGGTGCTGAATACGATGCAACCTCGGAAACTTGGATAACTTCTGAGGCGAATCACGAGGTCTGGGTGATCGCTGCCAATCTGAATCACGGCGACATATATGACATTCATCTGGTAGCCTCCCTGGTCAACGGTGAGACTCCGGTCGACGGGGCTCTCAGTATCACCGATGAAGGCAGCACTACAACAGTTTTCAATGCGGCTGACTTTGCTTATGGAACACCGCCAACTACCGACCCTATGCCGTATCACGGTGTTTTCCCCGCTGACTATGCACAGATGCTGGTAACATCGGTTACAACTTCGGGACCCTATATCGATGTTCAGGACTATATCCCGAGCGGTGACGGTGGAACCTCAATTTACGGCCAGATATTCAAGTTCACTGTTTCAACCAGCTATGACGCTGTGCATTACAACGCCTACGGATTTTATGATGCCGCGGATGGCAAGCGTATATTTGCTCCCTTCTCTCATGACGGTGAGTTTGCTGTTCCGGAACCGGCTACGGCAATCTTGATGGGGCTCGGTCTTGTCTGCGCTGGGATATACCGACGCTTCAGACACTGATTTAGTATCCCGATATTTTCTGATTATTCAAGCGGCATTTCGGTGCCGCTTTTTTTGTGCTCTATAGCTTCCGATTCTGGGGAATGGAACCACAAAGTCATTGACGAATAGCCCGTTTTGGAGGACATTAGAGAGAGTCCTCCGATACGGAGGCGATGACTTAACTACCGGGAAACTGACCTTCTTCTTGATACTGATTTCCCAATTAGGAAGCGAGCTTGATGAGATATTCCAACTTTGTCCACTTACATACTCATAGTCAATACTCCCTTCTGGATGGTGCCTGTCGGCTTGACAATGTCATCGAAATGGCTCGCGAATATAAAATGCCGGCGTTGGCCATTACGGATCACGGCAATATGTTTGGGGCAATCGAGTTTTATACCAAAGCAACTGCCGCCGGTGTCAAGCCAATCATCGGCTGCGAAGCATACATTGCCGGTGGGAGTCGATTTGAAAAGAAACCATCCGGGCGTTACCCTGATGGCGGTTTTCATCTGGTTTTGCTGGTAAAGAACCTGACCGGCTATAAGAACCTGATGAAACTTTCGTCAGCAGCGTTCCTCGAAGGTTTCTACCACCGTCCGCGAATCGACAAACAGCTCCTGCGCGAACATTCTGAAGGTCTAATCGCGACTTCGGCCTGCCTTAAAGGAGAAGTCAACTGGCTTTTAACCGCCGGACGCACCGATGAAGCGGTGGCGATAGCGCGCGAGTACGAAGATATTTTTGGGAAGGGTAACTTCTACCTTGAGCTTCAGAACCACGGGTTGGAGTTGGAGCAGCAACTGATTCCCAAGGTCGATGCTATCGCTCGGGAGACATCGATCCCCATGGTGGTGACCAATGACTGTCACTATCTCAGACAGCAGGATGCCGAGGCCCACGACGCTCTTCTCTGTATCCAGACCGGGAAGTTTGTCAGTGACAGAGACCGCATGAAGTACAACTCTGATCAGATATACTTCAAATCACCCGATGAGATGGAGCATCTTTTCGGTGACTTCAAAGATGCCCTGAACAACACGGTCGCAATCGCGGAAGCATGCAATCTTGACCTTGAGTTGGGCAAACTAAAACTTCCGCGCTTTCCAATCCCCACCAAGTTTGTCGGCCCCGACGAGTACCTTCTGCATCTGTGCAAAGAAGGTATCGACGAACTGTATGGAGAAATGGACGACGACCTTAAAGAGAGACTCAACTATGAATTAAGTGTTATCCGACAGATGGGTTACGCCGGTTACTTTCTTATTGTAAAAGACTTTTGTGACTTCGCCCGCACCGAAGGGATCCGAGTTGGTCCCGGTAGAGGTTCTGCAGCCGGGTCACTGGTTTCATATGCGTTGCGCATCACCAGTGTGGACCCAATGAAGTTTGATCTGCTCTTTGAGCGGTTTTTGAACCCGGAGCGAATCTCCATGCCTGATATTGATATCGATTTTGCCGACCGGGGACGAGATCGCATTATCCAGTATGTGATTGAGAAGTACGGCAAGGATAACGTTAGCCAGATTATTACCTTTGGAACTATGGCGGCACGGGGAGTCATCCGCGATGTCGGTCGCGTTCTGAGCATCCCTTACGGCGAAGTTGACAAGATTGCCAAGTTGATTCCGGAAGGTCCCGGCGTAACGCTTAAGAGCGCTATAGCCAAAGTCCCGGAATTAAAAGAACTACGAGACAACAATCCAAACATCAAGAAACTCCTTGAATACGCTCTCACGCTCGAAGGATTGGCGCGACATTGTTCGACCCATGCGGCCGGGGTAGTGATTGCTCCTTCGGCGCTGACCAACTACGTGCCACTCTTCAAGGGAAGCAAAGACGAAGTAACAACTCAGTACGATATGAAAATGGTCGAGAAGATCGGCCTGCTCAAAATGGACTTTCTGGGACTACGCACCCTTACCGTGATCGACGACACCATCAGGATGATCGAGGAGAACCACGGCGAGAAAGTTGATGTTGACAACCTTGAGTTGGATGATGAAAGTATCTACAAGTTATTTGCACACGGTGATACGATTGGAATCTTTCAGTTTGAATCATCCGGTATGCGCGATTACCTCCGTCGTTTGAGTCCTTCCAATTTTACTGACATCACAGCTATGAATGCCCTCTACCGGCCGGGACCTCTGGACTCGGGGATGATCGATGTTTATATTGATCGTAAGCAGGGGACGTCAAAAGTAGAATTCATGCACCCTATCCTTGAGGAAATCCTCGGCAATACCTACGGAGTAATTGTCTTTCAGGAACAGGTGTTAAAGATTGCCAACAATCTTGCCGGATACTCTCTGGGCAAAGCAGACTTGCTGCGCAAAGCTATGGGTAAAAAGGACGCAGCCCTGATGGCTCAGCAGCAGGAAGAGTTCCTCAAGGGTGCCGATGCTAATAAAATTGATAGAAAAGTTTCTGAGGAAGTGTTTAATCAGATTGAGACTTTTGCTCGTTATGGGTTTAACAAGGCGCACTCAACCTGTTATGCATATATCGCCTATCAGACAGCCTGGTTGAAAAAATACTATCCGCATGAATTCATGGCCGCCCTGATGACATCAGAAATAAATGACTCTGACCGCGTTTTAATTCTACTGGATGAATGTCGGCGAATGAACATCAAGATTCTCCCTCCCGATGTAAACGAATCGGGGATCGAGTTTGCCGTGGTTGATGAAAAGATTCGTTTCGGAGTGAAGGCCGTTAAGAATGTGGGCGAAGGTCCTTCCCGTGCAATTGTGAAAGAACGCGAGGCTCACGGGCAATTCGATGAACTGTCGGACCTGGTCAGCCGTGCCCCGGCTCGTTCTCTCAACCGGAGAACACTGGAATCCCTCATCTCCGGCGGAGCCTGCGATTCACTAAAGGGTAATCGGGCGCAGAAGCACAGTGCCGTGGAGGCGATGCTTGAGTTTGGAAACAAAGTGGCCGAACAGATGAGCACTACCGATCTTTTCTCCGCAAGCGGCCAAACTTTAGAACGGGTGGCCCCCTCTCTGCCGGATATTCCAGATTGGTCCACCTCAGAGAAACTGACCAACGAAAAAGCGATGCTTGGCTATTATATCTCAGGACATCCGTTGGACAAATACCGAAACACGCTTAAATCGTTTACTACCCAGGAAATTGCCAAACTGGCCATGGTGACCGACGGTCGCGAGGTTACGGTGGGGGGCATCATTGCTTCGGTCAAACAGATGACCGATAAAAGAGGTAACGCTATGGCATTTGCCACCTTAGAAGACTATTCCGGAAAGGTGGAACTCATCCTTTTTTCCAGCTGTTATGAGAAGTGTAAAGAGACGATAGAAATTGACAAAATGGTGATAGTTACCGGCCGGGTATCCACGCGGGAAGAAGAGGCTGCCAAGATAATCGGCAATGAGGTTCTGCCACTTGAAAAACTGACGGAACGTTTTAATTGTCAACTGGTTATAAAGATAAATTCTGATCGTAGCGATACAACAATTGACAGCGTAATCAACTCGCTGGAACAACATAAAGGGAATGCACCGGTTTTGATTACCGCCCGTGAAAATGGCTCTGAAGTATACATAAAATCAAAACGATATTCGGTTAACATTGATTTTGAGCTCCTGGACAACTTGAAAGAGTTGTTGGGAGAATCTGAAGCCTACCTTAGACCGATGAATAAGTTCTAACTGATAAGATGGAAAAGATGCTATGAGAATCATCAGATTATTGACCATTACGACCGCTATGATTGCATTTGCCTCAACGGCACTTGTGCCACCGGCATTTGCTCAGCGCGGGAGCATCAAAAAAGCAGAGCCCTCGCAGAAACAGGTGTCTGCCGAATCAGCGGGCATCGATTGGATGCAGTACGATGCCGGACTGGCCAAAGCCAAA
>JAUXBO010000202.1 GCA_030619345.1 Candidatus Zixiibacteriota bacterium
ACCGACACCAAGAAGATGGTACTGCTCAAGTAAAACGACTTTGTCGTTTTACTATCTGTTAGGATAATAATCAGGCGGTCATTAAACTGACCGCCTGACAAAAACCAATACAGACAATTTACTTAGCTGCCAATAAAACCCCCTCTAACCAGGGGGTTTTTTGGTGGGAAAAACATCTCCAACCGTATAATCTTTACAGATGAAATATCTCTTTATATTACTAATTGCAACATCCACCTTGGCGGACACTCTTCCACAACATGGGCTCAATCTACCGATGAGGATAGCAAGAAAACCGGGAATTCAAACCTTCGGTGACATGAATCTCAACGAAATCAGTGGTGAGATACAGGACTTCGAATTATTCGTAAACTACTTCTTACATGGATTGGATGCATTCACGATCAATCTGGCTGGACAAACGGCCATAAGCGACATCAACGCCGACGGAAAACCGCTTACAGTTGCCGACCTTGTATACTTTAAGCGGGTTATCATTGGAGAAGCACTACCTTATCCCAGGTCATCCGGATTCAGTGCTGAGCATGACACAACCACAGCCTCCTTGTCACTGAATGACTACACACTACAGATCAATGACAGTGTGATGATCGGTGGTGTCTATATCCTGGCCGGGGGAAATGCAATGCCCCGACTTCTGGTCGATGATTTCCAGATGCAAAAACATTATGACGGACTATACACCAGAATCATCATTTACAGTTTCGAAGAAAACACCTCCTTTACCGGACCATTTCTTGAAATCAGCGCACCGATAATCTCAATTGAAATGGCGACTGAAACCGGCAATCCCGTCAAGATCGACAGGATTCCTTAACTCAAACTGATCCGCGTAGACTTTTACCTCGCAGCCACTTATTATTCGCTTCTCCCCCGCCCCAAACCCATTGACAAAGCAGACAACTTTTGATATTCTTATCGTCTTAGCCAAAATATGAGCTAAGTGAAAAATGTAATTATAAGAGTTTACCCATATCTGGATCGCGGAGGTCCCGGTGAAAGAATTTCAAACTAATCAAATCCGAAACATCTGTCTGTCCGGTCAGCGCGGCAGCGGCAAAACGAGTCTTGCCGACGCCATTGCCTTTTGCACAGGTCAGAACAACCGAGTCGGGAGTGTCGACGACGGTTCTTCCCTTATGGATTATACTGAGACGGAGATCGACAAAAGGACGACCATCTCAGCCAAACTGCTGGCCTGTGAATTCAACAAAACCAAAATCAACCTGCTTGACTGCCCCGGTCACAACGACTTTGTCGGCGAGTTTCTTAACTCGCTATCGGTTTCTGATTCTGTCGGAGTAATGATCAATGCCACTTCCGGTGTGGAAGTCGGTACGCATGTCCAGTGGAAGTCAATCAACAAGTTCGATATCGCTCGCTTCTTTTTTGTCAACAAAATGGAAATCGAAAACGCTGATTGGCAGAACTGCCTGAGCCAGATAAAGGAGTCTTTCGGCAAACAGGCGGTGGCGGTCCAAATCCCTATCGGTCAGGCGGCCAATTTTAGCGGTGTGGTGGACCTCCTTCACCTCAAAGCTTACAAATTTGACGCCGAGGGTAACCGCACGCCGATAGACATTCCCGAAGACTTGAAGGAAACCGTTGCCGCGGAACGTGAGGCTCTGGTTGAGGTCGCCGCGGAAGCGGATGATGCATTGTTGGAGAAATTCTTTGAAGAAGGTACTCTGTCCGACGCCGACGTGCTTAAGGGACTTAATCTCGGTATTAAAAGCGGCAAGGTATATCCGGTACTTTTTGGATCGGCCACTAAGAACATCGGCGTGAAATTGCTCCTGGAGTTTGCGGCCGAGTATCTCCCCTCATCGGGTCAAATGCCAGCTCGCAAATGCGTAAAGACCGGTACTGAAGATTCTCTGGAAATCATGCCCGATCCCTCCGGAAAAAACGTGGCCTATGTGTTCAAAGTAGTCTCCGAGGGACATCTTGGAGAAATGACCTTCTTCCGCACTATATCCGGCACAATCAAGTCTGGTCAGGATTTTCAAAATCAGCAGTCAAGTTCCGGAGAACGCGCGACACAGATTTACACTTTCCACGGCAAAAACCGTGACGAAATACCGGCGGTTCCTGCCGGTGATATTGGAGCCTTAGTAAAGTTGAAGCATACCCATATCGGTAATACTCTGGCCGACAGCTCTTACTCCGTTTCCGTGGTTCCCGTGGAATATCCAAACCCGGTAATGGACGTTGCTATCCGCGCCAAATCCAAAGGGGACGAAGAAAAGATCGCCAACGGCCTATCCAAACTTCATGAGGAAGACCCAACTTTCAAACTTGTTGCCGACCCGGACCTGAAACAGCAAGTACTGTATACTCAGGGATCAACCCAGATTGATGTCCTGACTGAAAAACTTTCTCAACGTTTCGGCGTTGAAGTAGAATTAGTTAAGCCTAAGATCCCCTATCGTGAAACGGTACGTGGAAAAGCCGAACGACAGTACAAGCACAAAAAACAGTCCGGTGGTCGTGGTCAGTTTGGCGACGTTCACATTCGCATTCAGCCGAATGTTCGTGGCGGCGGCTTTGAATTCTTAAATGAAATCAAGGGCGGCGTGATTCCGATTAAGTTCATTCCGGCGGTCGAGAAAGGTATCGTTGAATCGATGCAAAATGGTGGTCTGGCCGGATCCCCGGTTGTCGATGTAAAAGTAGCCCTCTATTTTGGATCATTTCACGATGTTGACTCATCTGACATGGCCTTTAAGATTGCCGGATTGATGGCTTTCAAGGAAGGATACATGGAAGCCAAGCCAGTCATTCTGGAACCAATTTTCAACCTTGAAGTTACCGTCCCCGATACATTCACAGGTGATGTTATGGGTGATCTTTCATCGCGTCGTGGCAAAATTGCCGGAATGGATCCCGATGGTTCCAATCAGATCATTCGGGGCCAGATTCCGCAGGCAGAGCTCTATCAATATTCAGTCGATCTGAGGTCCATGACTCAGGGCCAGGGCACCTACACGCTGAACTTCTCACATTACGAAGAAGTCCCCCACGAGGCCGCCCAGAAGATCATCCAAGAGGCCAAAACCGCCAAAGAAGAGGAAGACAAATAGATCTTCCGCTTCGCTCAATCGTCTATTCAACCGGGAGGCCTGTCCTCCCGGTTTTTTTATGACTTGATTATTTCCAGAAAGAGGCTGGAATCATCGACCTCAAACAGATTGAATGAGTGATGAAACTGACCGGCGAGACTCAAAAATTCTTCCCGATCTATCGTATCCGCCGTGAAGCCATCCGTGCAAATGATCTTGCCATCGCCGGTTCTTGTATAATCGATTGCTCCCATAAGTCCGGCACGATACTGTAACTCAAACCAGTGCAATCGTTCGTCCCATATCTTCTCCGAGTAACTCGACAGAAGCAACCTTCCTCCCGGGATGAGAACCCTTAGTGATTCACTGATGATTGTCAGCCGATCTTCTTTAAAAGCAGAGATTCCGTTTTGGATCCCGAATACAACGTCAAAGCCCTCATCAGCCAATGCCAGGCTTCCTGCTATCGTGGCCGTAAAATGAATCGGATCAGAATGACCACAATACTCCCGGGCCAACTTCAAACTTGGCAGCGAAAGATCGATTCCAAACAGGCTGCCCCCAGAACTGACCATCGGCTTCAACGCTCTCCCGTACCCGCATCCTAACTCAAGAACATCATCGCCGGACTTGATACGCGAAGTTACCGTTTCAATCTCCATTTGCAGGTATTGCTTTATCCGGGGAGTCGCGAGATCATACACGCGTACCAATCTTTCCGCAGCCAGTTTTTGATCGTAGTAACTATCCATATACAGCGGGTCCTTTGTTTTCGATTTAATCTAACATCACATTCTGACCTCTCACAGGCAACTATTTCTTGACAGATGAACATCTGAGCAGTATTAGATTGAGTGAGCATACTTGTTAACCAGAGGAGTCGGAAAGGACACACAGAAAGTGAAGCCAGAGCTTACCGACAGACAGCGGCAAATATTCGATTTCATTGAACAGCGAATTACCGGACAAGGTACATCCCCAACCATCCGTGAGATCGGCGCGAAATTCGGCATTAGTTCTACCAATGGAGTCAGGCAGCACTTGACCGCGCTGATCAAAAAGGGCTACCTCAAAAAGCATCAGTTTATATCACGGGGGATTGAATTGGCCCGACCACTCCTTGCTGGAATCGGGAGAGTCCCACTCGTAGGTTCGGTGCCAGCCGGGGCTCCGATTGATGCTATCGAGAATATCGAAGGAGAGATTGCAGTCGATCTGTCGTTTCTGCCGCGTGACGAGTCATTCACTCTTCGTGTCATGGGGGATTCCATGAAGAACGCCGGGATACTGGATGGTGATCTGGTGCTGGTTCAAAAGCAGTCAATTGCAAGAAAAGGTGATATTGTTGTCGCGATTATCGGTGGCGAGGCGACCGTAAAGAGATACATTCCACTGGCCAAATCTATCAAACTTCAGCCGGAGAACGACGACTACGATCCGATTATTGTCGACAAGCGATCCGGAGAGTTCAGAATAGCAGGAAAAGTGGTCGGTCTTCTCAGGCGAATGGAATAAGAAAACGCCTATCGCATAGCGGCATACCTTCAATAAATCAATCTACCATCTCAACTAAGCAAATAGTTATTAGGTTGTTACAAGCTCTATTTCAAGTATAAGTTCAACTTCATTGCCAACCACCAGACCGCCGGGTTCAAGCGCTTTGTAACACCTTTTATAGTCATATCGCCAACCAGCTTGAATTCATTTCCATTGCCCACCATTACTTTCTTGAATTGGAATTTCATCGCAGGATGATTCTCAATGTCGAAAAAGTCCGCTTTTTTTATTAGCCTACTTTCAGGACAGCAGGAATAGACATTCACGTGTGCCAATAATCACTTGATATGATATCTCTTAACTGGCTCGGTTAATAGCCACCAATAAGCCCCCGCTGATAAACGCGATAACCCACCAAATGTATGCAAATCGGGAATAAAGATGAAGCCAACGCGGTGTCTCTGCTTCGCCATGCTTCAAACGATGCCTCCAAATCAAAAAGACATCCGTAAGCATACCCCCCAAAGACGA
>JAUXBO010000296.1 GCA_030619345.1 Candidatus Zixiibacteriota bacterium
CGCTATTGATGCTGATGATGCGAGAGTTGAAGATCGACTTCACCCCGGTCTTTGTGAGACTCAACCCCTCGTATCCGGCTAACGAGCGTGATGGCCATCGCGCCCGGGGTGTGGCACACTATCTGGGACTGACGCTCAAAGAACTCGATATCAATGTGGCGGACGTGATCGGTGATATAGAGTCAATCGCTACCGAGATGCTGTTTGATCGCCACTTCTCTCTGCTTCATTTCGGAGCGGCCAGGGAGTTGACGCGGGAGTTCGGCAGTGATGTGATCATAGTCAATGGCCAGTCGTGCGATACGATTCTATCGCATGGACCGTCTGCAAACACGAAGGGTGATTTCGCCGCCAGGGTTCTCTGCCATCGACCGATGACAGTTTGGTCATTATTGGCAGGTCTTGCTGTCAAAGTAAAGCACGGCCGGAAATATGCAGTGCCTCGGACTCGGCGCGAATATCTTCTGTCACGACTTGACCCGTTTCGCTACTACAGCATTCTCGAAAAGCGTGATTCTGACTCACATCACGGCTATCTGGAGAGGATAATCGACAGGCTGACGTCGGAATTTGATCACGCACCTTCGCTTAATATGTACCTGTCCGTATACGGCTTCCTGCAGGGGGCGGACAACCAGATTGTGATTCGTTCCGCCCGGTCCTGTGGTATCGAGCGGGTCATCATGCCGTACGCGTCGCCGCAGATCATCTATGCCACGGCCGCCCATCGTGACTCATCGAAGGAAATCCGGCATCCCAAGTACCCGGTAAACGATACTCTCAGAAAGTTGGGTTTCAACTACAAGGCAACAGTCAAAAGGGGAGACGTCGCACCGTCGACTGATTTGGAGCGGCTGGTGTCACTGGTAGACAATGAGTTCTTCCGGCAGGCAGCCCGCCTGACAACCGCCAACTCGAGCAAGGTGACTGGGTAGATATGAGTCGCCTGAGCAATCTGGTTCGCAACCACGTGCCCCTGATGGTTTACACGGCGTTAAACTATGTCGACAAGGGGCTGACGTTCGCGGTACCGGTTATCGTTCTGTATGTTTTCAAAGACCGTGGCATTTACAATGAAATCGAGTACGTTTATTCGATCGCTACTATTGTGGCGATTCTCATCGAACTCGGCGTTCGCAACTATTTCTTCTATGCCTACAAGGAGGCCGACGACCGGACGCAACTGGTTCGCGATGTCCGGGGCTATTTTTCGCTCCAGTTTGCTCTGTATACGTTGCTATCGACCGCCGTGCTGGTTGTTTGCTGGCTCACTAATACCGGCCTGACAACGGTTTATGTATTCATCGTGATCCGGTCACTCTACCTGTATTTGGTGTCCTATTTTGCGGTTTACTATCGCCTGGTCGATACGCCCTCGAAGGTGTTCGCGCTGTCGATATCGGTAAGTGTTCTGACCGTGGCACTGATTCTTGTGGCCCAGTACTATCTGCGAAGCGTCAGCCTCGTGTATTTCTTCATCAGCCAGGCGCTGCTGGTGATGTTGGCGGCGGGTTACTTCGTATTCTCCCGGTGGGAGGTCAGCATCAGCAGGCTGTTGACTTACGTGAAAGCATCGCTGGCTTTCTCCTGGCCGATCATCATCCATCTTTTCCTGATAATGTTTGTCAACAACTACGGAAAAGTGTACGCGCGGAATTTCCTGACCGAGGGTGAGATGTTCCATCTCTCATTCGTCCAGCGAGCGGCGCTTATTATCCAGCTCGCGCATGTTTCGGCGATGGGGTACTTCTCCAAGAGTCTTTATGTGGATGCCAAGAACCGGCTCAATATCAGGATCTTCGCGATTTACAGTTTTATGTTGGCTCTCAGCGCCGTGGCCGCTTTCGTATTCCTGAAACTGTTCGGTATAGTTATGACGACGGCCGAGATTAAAATTGATTCCGTGGCCTGGATGCTTATCGTCTATACGATAGTGTGGTGTTATGGCTCGTTTTTTGAACTGTACTTTGGCAAGATGAACAAGAACAAATATATACCGCTCTCCTCGGCGCTGGCGGCTATCGTTTACCTGGTGCTGATTGGAATTAAGGGAGAGAATCGGTTGGAGATGATCGCCTTCGGCATGCTGGTCAGTATGGTTTGTTATTTGGCAATGGTGTTGATCTTCCTGACCACCAGGGTCTGGAAAGGTGGCGCTGTCGATGCCGACGAGGCTGCTTTGGATGACGGGCTTAGCCCGCGATAGTCGAAAAGGGGCTTGATTGGAAAAGGACTTCGGCGATATTCGCATTGGCGTGATGGCCAACCGCTTCAAGACGCGCTTTTACCATGCGGTCTTCGAGCAGATGGGCATTCCGCGAGAGAATATCTTCTGGATATGCAGCGGTCAGCCGTGGCTGAAATACCTGACCGAGGCCGGTTACCACCGTGAAAATATATATTACTACGAAGTAAATGGTCAATCCGAAAACGAGGACTTAGAGTGGTTGCGGCAACTGGAGCAGGATTCCGATGCGTTGATCTGGCGCATTATTCAATCGGACCGATTGCTGTCGAAACGCACTCGCAATCCGGCCGGTTTACTCAGCAGAGTCGGCCGGGATGTCGAGAAATTCCTTCTCGCGGGAGGCGTTAAAGTAGTTTTCGGTGAACTTACCTGGTCGGTGGAGCTGCTGACTTATCACATCGCCCGGCGACTCGGAATTCACTACCTGGCGCCGCATACGATTCGCATTCCTGCCGAGCGGTTTGCTTTCTTCCTCGACCCGGTCCAGCGAGATTTCCTTAGGCTCGGGGCACGACAGGCGGACTGGGAGAGACTCAGGGACACCATCAGCAGCATGGTTGAAACTC
>JAUXBO010000073.1 GCA_030619345.1 Candidatus Zixiibacteriota bacterium
ATTCGTGGAAATGGTGGATGACAGCGCTGGTGAGGCAGCTATTGAAGCTACCAACGGCTCTGACTTTGGTGGTCGCTCGCTGAGTGTCAACATGGCCCGTCCGCGCGAAGAGCGCCCTCGTGGTGGTGGCGGCGGTGGCAGTCGCTACTAAGCGAATCTGCTGATAATCAAAAGGCCGGAGATTTTTCTCCGGCCTTTTTTTGTGGAGGGAGAATTGGTCGTTTCTCTCAGTCAGACGGAATCTCAATCAATCGACTTGCACTTCGACTGCTTGTGCCTATATTCACAATATTAAGCTGATTTCAAACACTCGCATTCAGGAGACAAGCAATGGAATACCGTATAGAAAAAGACACTATGGGCGAACTAGAAGTCCCGGCCGACCGCTACTACGGTTGCCAGACCGCCCGCGCACTGAAGAACTTCCGCATCTGTTGCGAAAAAATGCCGCCAGAATTGATTAGGGCCATGGGCATACTGAAAAAAGCGGCCGCCATCACCAATGTCGAACTCGGACTACTGCCAAAAGAAAAAGGGGACCTGATTGTCAAAGCGGCGGACGAAGTTATCGAAGGAAAACTCGATGACCATTTCCCACTTATTGTCTGGCAGACCGGCTCCGGCACCCAGACCAATATGAACACCAATGAAGTTATCTCCAATCGTGCCATCGAAATAGCCGGCGGTGTGATGGGGAGCAAAGACCCGATCCATCCCAATGACGACGTCAACAAAGCACAGTCATCAAACGATACTTTTCCTACCGCTATGCATATTGCGGCTGTAGAAGAGATCCACCGGCGACTGATACCGATGGTAACGCAGCTGCGTGATACGCTGGCCAAAAAATCCAAGGCTTTTGAGAAAATAATCAAGATTGGACGCACGCATCTTATGGACGCCACTCCGCTTACCCTCGGCCAGGAGTTTTCCGGTTATGTTGCTGCACTCGATAACGGTCTCAAACGGATCGACTGCGCTCTGGAACGCTTGTATCCACTAGCGCTCGGCGGCACGGCGGTGGGAACCGGATTGAACACGCATCCTGATTTTGCGGTCAAGTCTGCGGCTCAAATTGCCAAGCTGACCGGAAAGAAATTTGTTACCGCACCCAACAAATTCGAGGCGCTGGCGGCTCATGACGCAATTGTTGAGATGTCCGGCGTCATGAAGACACTGGCCTGCTCGCTGATGAAGATTGCCAGTGACATTCGCTGGTTAGCTTCTGGCCCGCGCTGCGGGATTGGGGAACTTGCTATTCCGGCCAACGAACCGGGTTCATCGATTATGCCGGGAAAAGTCAACCCGACTCAGCCGGAAGCTATGACCATGGTTTGTGTCCAAGTGTTCGGCAATGACGTGGCCGTGAATTTCGGAGGTTCTTCGGGGCATTTCGAGTTGAATGTGTTTAAGCCTCTCATGATTTACAATCTGTTACAGTCTATTCGACTGTTATCTAATTCCTGCGAGATGTTCAATGAAAACTGTGCTATTGGGATTGAACCGGTCAAAGAGAACATCAAGAAATATTTGGACAATTCGCTGATGCTTGTTACTGCTCTGAATCCGCACATCGGCTATGACAACGCGGCCAAGATTGCCAAAAAAGCGCATGCCGACGGCAGCACGCTCAAAGAGGCGGCGGTTGAGTTGGGACTTCTTTCTGAGGAAGACTTCGACAAATATGTCCGTCCGGAGAATATGATCGGCCCCAAGGCGTAACTGTCGGTAAATGCATTGGCCGTATACATTTTATCGAATCTAGGATAGGTCTCAAAGTTTGGAGGTGCTATTGTGAAAATCAGTATGGACCCTTTAGACAACCCAGCATTCGGCAAGATTGTTCAAGAGTACAACAATATAATGAGTCAATTGAATAGACTCAACAATGCGGTACACCAATTCAGGGTTCCTAAGTTGTACTGGAGGTCCTCAAGAAAAACACTTGTCAAATTGGGGAAGGAAATTGAGACGCTTGTCAAACGATGGTTAGAATTCGATAAAGAAGCTAGCAACTTTGTCATCAACCCTAGTTACAAATTCCCAACAACAGAAAACGATGCAGACCGAGTCAATTTCTTTCATTACCAACTTACTCTAATTGATCGCTTAGCGCGTCTTCGTGCAGATATAACCCTGATCGAAAGTAATTACAACTTTGTGTTTTCTGAATTGACTGGACAGCGTAACTTTAATATCGCGATTATATCTTTTGCACTAGGATTAATTGGGCTCATTCTAACCATCATGATTGGAATCTAATAATGCTTGAAATGGGCAGTTGACCCCCGTGGTTTCGACATTGAAAACACTCCTATCAAAAAACGGCGGAGCATCCTTGCTCCGCCGTTTTTCTGTGTGCGAGCCACGCGGCCCGCATCCAAGAACCATCCAATCAAAGGTCACTATTAATAACGATGGCAGGGGCATATTTGTTTCATCGGTATGTAGGCTACAGGCGAGAACGCCTGCCCTATGAATACGGGCAGGCCGGGAGACCCTGCCGCGCACGTGCGTAAGATAGACCCGTCAGGACTCGGGATTTGTCTCAGTCCACTACTTAACAAACCAATTGACTTTTGGCGTGGATGAGCGGTTTTTGAACCTCATGAGCGTGACTTCTTCCCGTCCAAAACGACAGTTTATCCTTGCTGATATCGGTCTTTTTTACGCCGCCGCTGTCTGGGGTTCAACTTTCTTTATAGTGAAGGCGGCCCTGGAAGATATCGATCCGATTACAATGGTAGCCTACCGTTTTCTGATTGCCGGGGGGGTGTTGCTGATTTACTTGATTGTAACCGGTCGACCTGTTTTTCAGGGATGGAAGCGGGCGGCATTTCTAGCCGTTATTTTGTGGATGCTATATGTACCTCAGACTATCGGCCTGAAATTTACGACGGCATTGAATTCCGGATTCATCACCGGCCTGTTTGTAGTATTTGTACCGATATTTCTTCGTACGCTGTTCAAGAGAAAACCAAATATTATGGAAGTCATAGCCTCGATAGTCGCGCTGATTGGGCTGTGGATTCTGACCGGCGGCATGACCCGAGTGAACCTGGGCGATATTCTTACACTGGTAGCGGCCATGTGCTACGCCCTGCATCTACTATACAGCGACAAATATATGAAGATGGAGATCGACCCGTATGTGATTAGCTGTCAACAGTTTCTGTTTGTCGGTCTTTACAGCATGATTACCGTGTTGGTTTTCGATCTGCCTTTGGGCATAGGCACGAGCAATACATTTGGTATCGTGTTATTCCTGGCTCTTTTCACCACCCTGTCTGCTTTTCTGATACAGATGTTCGCCCAGAAGATTACATCGCCTCTCAAAGTCTCCCTGATATTCGCATTGGAGCCGGTCTTCGCGGGAATTTTCGCTTGGACAGTGGGTGGTGAGGAGTTTCTGCTTAGTGGGGCTATTGGTGGAACACTGATTTTTGCAGCTTTGATTATCTCCGGCCTGCCAATCAGAAACAACAAGGCTGTAAACTCCAAATCTTAATAGAGTATACATTCATTTTTTGGCAACGATGATTACTGGGGACCGCCGCCGCAGGATTGCCCGGTGGTGCGGTAACTAGATTAAGGGTCCAGCCCTTCGCTGGCAGATTGGAGGGAGTCGATGAAACTAGTGGCATCCCTGATTTCGATGCCGTCCGGCACAACGAACAGGGAACTATCAAACGGTAGACCGCATTCGTATTTTTTGTAGATAACAGAGAAGTGGTATAATTCTGATTTGAATTCAATTCGCTTCGGATGCTTAGAGAATCGGTCGGTGAATAATGTCCATTTATATACAGGACTCTCGATTTTCCATACATCGCACGTTCTTCCCTCAACTCTCCTGGATTTGAGTTTTTTCTTCTCAAAATTGTCAAAAAATAGAACTTCGCTGCCCAGAGAGAAGTACTCTAGTTGATGAACATTGAGGAGCGCCAAAACTCTCAGCATCCTTCTACCAGAGAACATCTTCTCGAACTCATCACAAGATGATACAAGAAACTTGGAATTCGGGTAGCTTCGTCGTCTTTCATCGATGTAGTCTCTAAATTCTTTCTCTAATGCCAATTCCACAAACACTCCGGTGCTATCCCAAAGATCAATAGTTGTAATCTTGCCTGGTTCTTTGATTATTCTCGAGTAATCCTGACTTCCATATTCAGAACCCTCAGTGAGACTTACATAACCCGCATCATTCATCCATAAGTCAAGAGGGTTGCCGGAGATCGCAGCCGTATCGGCTACTATGACATCAAATCTAACAATAATGTGGCACAATGAAGTGTCAATTTCTGCTTCGACAGAAGAGATCGGGACGAATTGGAGCAATACTGTTATGGTCGACAGGACTAGAAGTCTTGTTAACTGGCGCATGATTAAGCCTCAGTTTCCCAACCAGGACTCGGTGTCATTGTGGCAGCCGGTGCCATCGTTGCTGCATGACTTCAAAATTTATCCTCTTTCAGTTGTATTTTTATGTTACAGGACGTTTTTGTCAAGTTAAATAAGACTCTAATGAACATTTTGCGACCGATGCCGTATGATAGCATATTGCGATCAGATTTGTAATTAAAGCAGGTGAGCAAATAGGAGGACTAAGTACAAAATGAGAAGCTCGATATCATCTGAAAATATCTTCCGAAAAATGTTGAGCCGGAGCGCACAGGTATTGGTGGTAATGTCTTTGGTCTTCGGTCTGGTGATTCCGCAGACGGAAGCGGCATCGACCGGAAAAGTCCAGGGACAGGTCATTGACGCCGTGACGCAGGCACCGATCATAGGAGCGACAGTGATGGTCGAGGGGACCGACAAAGGAACGGCAACCGATTCATTGGGGCGCTATATCATCAAGAATCTTCCGGTAGGTGGATATTCTCTGCTCTACCGCAGTATCGGCTATCGGTCGCAAACGCGTACCGATATCATCGTACGACCCAACCGTATCTCGTTTGTCGATATGAAACTTGCCTCGGAGGCAGTAGAAATTAGAGGGAGTGTCAGTCGCAGTAGTTACTTCAACGCTCCGGAGGAACAAACGAGCAGCTCTATCGGCTTTTCTCAAGAGGAGATTCGCCGTTCGCCGGGATCGGCCGGTGACGTCAGCCGGATAATCAGTATCATGCCGAGTGTGGCGAAAGTAAACGATCAGCTTAACTCGCTGATCGTTCGCGGCGGATCGCCCGCCGAGAACGGTTTCTACCTTGACAATATCGAAATTCCGAATATCAACCACTATCCACTGCCGGGGACATCGGGTGGGCCGATCTCGCTACTCAATGTTGATTTCATTTCCGATGCTACATTTTCCGCCGGAGGTTTTTCAGCTGAGTACGGAGACAGATTGTCATCGATAGTTAACCTGAAGTTCCGCGAAGGCAATCGGGAGGAATTCGACGGACAGGTTGACATGCATTTTGCTGGATTTGGTCTGGCTCTGGAAGGACCACTGAGTTCAGGCAAAGGCTCCTGGATGTTTTCTGTTCGCAGATCATTTCTCGACTTGCTGGTTGATGCTATCGGGACCGGTGTTGCCCCCAAGTACAGCGACTATCAGGGGAAATTGGTATATGATCTGTCACCGAGCAATCGACTCACTTTTCTGGGCGTGGCCGGGATCGACTATATCGAGTTTACCAAAGAACAGTCGATGGAGGACGGCAACAATTTCTATGGAGAGTGGGACGGATACGAATACGTCTTCGGCATGGACTGGCGGTATCTCTGGAGTACACACGGTTACTCGAACACTTCGGTGTCAGTTCTCGCCACCAATCTCAAAGGGACTTTCTACGAGACAAAGTCTGATATCGAAATCAGTGATGAAAACAGCCTGGAACGGATCTGGCAGATAAGAAATGGGAATACCTATCAACTCTCCCCCAGGTCACATATTGAGTTCGGCTTTGATGCAAAACAGATTGATAACGACTATAACTTTGAGATAGCTGAGTACACCAACCCGATTGGTGATACGCTTCCACCACTTATTGTTCATGATGTCGCCCAAACTCCAAAGCTGGGTGGATTCACATCGCTGTCGTTCACTCCTTTCGGCTCTTTGACGACCAAGGTGGGACTTCGGTATGATTACTTTGAATATAATGATCGGTCGCACCTTTCGCCCCGCTTCAGCGCGACTTACAAATTATCGGGCGACAGTTGGATAACGGCGGCGGCCGGGTTGTACTATCAGAATCTACCGTTGTCACTTATCATTCAGAGGGAACGCAACAAAGCGCTCAACGACCCGATGGCTATGCATTATATTCTCGGCGTTTCCCGATTGTTGGGAAGCAGTACGAGACTGACGGTAGAGGGCTTCTACAAAGACTATCAGAATTTCCCAATGGACAGATTTCAACCGCAGATGTTTGTAGCCGATGAACAGGTCTCTCGCGGATATGTGGGAAACTATGAGAATCTCTCTGACGACGGCAAGGCAAGATCATACGGAATTGAAATGACGCTTCAGAAAAAGATGGTCGAAGGGTTGTATGGTCTGGTAAGCGGTTCCTGGTCACGGGCACAGTATCTTGGTCTGGACGATGTCTGGCGCAATCGCATTATCGATAACAAATTTCTGTTCGGCGTAGAAGGCGGCTATCGTCCAAACAACAAATGGGAGTACAGCATCCGCTGGGTTTTTGCCGGTGGTCCACCGTACACCCCGTTAGACGAGGTTATCTCAGCGCTAATCAATCGTACAGTATTCGACAGTGAGAGAATCAACGAAGAGCGGTATCCTGATTATCATTCTATGAACGTGCGGGTTGACCGGAGATTCAATTACAGCAGTTCCAACCTGGTTGTCTTTTTCTCAATATGGAATATATATAACCGGGAGAATGTCGCTATCTATTACTGGAACGAGACCGATAAGAAGCAGGATGTGCTTTACCAGTGGACGATACTTCCTGTATTTGGTCTTGAGTTTGAATTCTAGTCGGATAAACCATAAACAAGATTGAAATGGCCGCTTTGTAGCCCTGAAATTTTCATTTACTAAAGTAGTCGAAAATGCCTACTGGCAAGGCAGCGGAGGAAAACCTGAGTTGAAGAGGTAGTCAACCAAGATCAGTAAATCGGTTATGTCTATCCCGGAGTCATCGTTGGCATCAGCCTCTTCAAGACAGGCTGGCGTCAGAGATTGATTGAAAAGGTAATTCACAAATGAATTGATGTCGAGGATGTTGATAATCTGGTCGCCGTCGAAGTCTCCACGGATACCAACGCAGCATGACTCGCAAGCTTCACCCAGTGAGAAAAGATATGCCTGACCGGCCATTGAACCGGCAGCGCTGGAGCCACGGTTACCAATAATCAGATCATCGATTCCGTCGTTATCGAAATCACCTGCCGATGAAAGAGACAGACCGAAATTTGTGAATTCCTGCAACAATTGCCCATCGATACTTGAGTAAATGTAAATGTCGTCCAGATAGGCGTATGAGATACCAAGATCGTACCTCAACCCACCGTCTGCAGCTACTGCAATATCGCTGTAGCCGTCACCATTGACATCACCAACCGCACAAACAGGGCTGCCGAAAAATCTCATCTCCGTGCTCTGACCGAGAATCAAGAGTGTATCACCTGTCATGCCGCCAATAACGAAAACTCTCAGGGAATCAGGAGATGAGCCAGTTGAGGCAGTGTCGTGCCGGCCTGCATACAGAACAATATCTCCAAATCCGTCACCGTTGATGTCTCCCAATCCATCCATGTGTACACCATAGTACTGATGAGAAATCGATCCTGTGAAGACTTGAAGCGTGTCGCCATCGATACCAGAAAAAACATAGGACCGACCGCCTTCTGGTGCCCCAGCGTCACTGCCATTGGCCGCAATGCCCAGATCATTAAACCCATCACCATTGATATCACCGACAGCATTTACCGTCACACCAAAGTGATCGTAACCAGCTTCTCCGGTGAAAACATGCATTACACTACCATCGAATCCTGAATAAACATAGGCACGACCAGCGTTTGTACCGGCGGCATCGTTGCTCTCTGCGCCAACCAACATATCAGCGAAGCCATCACCGTTAATATCGCCAAGCCCGGCTACAGACCAACCGAAAAGATCACCGGCAGATTCACCGGTAAATTTATAAATGAGCGAACCGTCGAGTCCTGAATAGACATAGGCTGCACCGGGGTTATCATCGGTCGAATTAGTCCCGCGTGCACCGACGACGATATCGCAGTAATTGTCATTGTTGACGTCTCCAGCGATGTCGACTGAATGGCCGAAGTAATCTCTCGCGGCTTCCCCTGTGAACACCCAAAGCGTATCCCCATTGAAGCCTGAGAAGACATAAACCCGACCGGTATTTGTCCCATAACCGGGGGCACCGATCACATAATCATCGAAACCGTCGTTATTGATGTCGCAGCCACCTGCCACTACTTCACCAAAATAGTTGTTTCCACTTTCACCCAGCATATGAGATTCAGGTATACACTGCGAGGCAATGGGTAGAGCCGATATTAGAAAAAACGCGGAAATCAAACCAATATGCAATACTGGGTTTTGTTTCATTATTATCCTGGGCAGTAAGATTGTTTTCAAGTAGCAATTGCGTTGACTTATTTATAGTATATCTATTCTCAGAATTCTGTCAACGGAATATAAGTGAGACGGCGGGACAAGTTCCACCTTCGAGATGGCATCTCGATGGATTTGGTCCGATTTAATACGCTCGGCATACCTTGCAATTTGCAAACAGGGTGGCCGAAATGACCACCCTGTTGTTACTGTCGTATGATGCGATATCGCGAGGCAGCTATGAGCCGCTGATCTGCAGCTCGCGTAAGTAAATACTCGGACGTCGCCAGGCAGAATAGACCCAGGGGTCGTTACCCAGTTCGGCTATCTGGCCCAGGATATCCAGAAGATTACCGGAGATATTCATTTCATTTACCGGCCTGACCAGCTTGCCATTTTCGACATAGCTGCCAAAGATTCCGGCAGAGAAGTCACCGGTAACTGGATTGGAATTACCGCCGATAAAACCGGTCACCAGAATACCCATCTGCATCTGTGCAACCAG
>JAUXBO010000125.1 GCA_030619345.1 Candidatus Zixiibacteriota bacterium
AGCAGGTCAAAACCGGTCCGATAGAGGGTCTCGGTCTGGATCGTGTTGGTCTGAAAAAAAGAGTTAGCCTTGATTCTAAACCGACTGTCGAATAGACATTCCTCGATAAATCCCCGGCCAAACAGAATTTTCTCGATTTCACCGACCGCAATGTTCGATTTTTGTCCATTCTGATTGTGAACGATTGTTGTTATTTCGGGAACGGCCTTCAGAAGCCCGGCGACAAATTGCTCCCGGTGTGGAAACTCGCCATAGTTTGTGACCACGTTTACCATCAGGTCCGAGGTTCTTTTCGATTGGCGGATCATTAGGAATCTCATGTAACCGGTATGTTCAAAGACATCGTAAACGGGTATCTTTTCAGAGCTTACAAAATCTCGCATCCAGGCGACAATACTGCTGGCGGTTTTCGACTGAAGGTGACAATGGTCGAGATCGAATATTTTGTCGAAGCGACCTCGCTCGTGTAGACCGAGGGTGAATCCTCTATTCTCGTCTGCATCCACGTTGAACGAGAACTCCATTTTGTTTCGATATCCAAACAATTCTACGGAGCCGATTACATCGGCTACGTCGGCTTTTTCAAATCGTCCCAGCCGGGTCATGCATTCTTCAACCTGCTTTTTCTTGAACCCAAGTTGTTCATCATAAACCAGGTCCTGCCAGGTACAGCCGCCGCAGTTTTCAAAATGCGAACATGGGGCCGGTCGACGGGCTTCTGATTTTTTGATTATTTCGACCAGCACCGCTTCGTCATAACGTGGTTTTGACCTGGTGATCTCAGCCAATACAATTTCACCCGGCAGACCGCCCTTGATGAAGACGACTTTGCCGTCGTTGTGGGCCACTGCTTTGCCGTCTATGGCAAGATCAATAATTTCAAGTTCAACCTGCTTTTGACTCATACTCTAATTGCTCCGTCTTTGTTGGGGCACCGGGTTGTTACACAGCAGCATGTTATCACCACAACCATCAACTTCTACCTGAATCGTCCCGTGGTTAATCTGGAATTTCTCCTGAATCATACTGTTTATAGACGCGGCGATCCCCGGTGAGTTCCGAACTTTATCCGGGTCAACACAGACATGGCAGGACAGAGCTGCCTCGCTGGAAGAAAGCAACCAGATATGAAGGTCGTGCACGCCTCTTACATTTTCCATCCTGCCTATCGCTTCGGCTACCTGGTCAAAGTCGACTCCCGGTGGCACCGCCTCAAGGAAAATAAGAAAGGCCTCTTTAATGACCAAATATGAGGACCAAAATATCATCAGGGCAATTATGGTTGACATAATAGTGTCGATTAGTACCCACCCGGTCAGGGCGATAATTACTCCGCCAATTATAATTGCTACCGAAGATATCGCATCGTAAGCCATATGTAGAAAAGCAGTCTTCATATTTAATGATTTACCTTTTTCAGAATGCAGCAACCAGATCGAAAGAATATTTCCAATCAGTCCAATTACCGCCACCGTCAGAAAAATGGCCGGGCCAGTAATCGGCTGGGGGTTCTTCAGGCGCTCATAGGCCTCCATCAGAATAAAGATCGCTATAACGATCAACGCCGCCGCCGAGATGAACGCGGTCATGACCTCGACCCGCTTGAAACCAAATGTCGACCGTTTGGTCGCTGGCATCTCAGATCCTTTAACCCCCACCCAGGCCAGACCGAGCGCGGCTACGTCCGAGAGATTGTGAACCGCATCAGCTAGCAGAGATAGATATCCGGTCATGATTCCGCCGATAAACTCGGCCAGCGTGATGACGCTGTTAAAGAGTATCGCCCAGATCAGTTTGCGGCGTGTAGATGGTGGGCTATGACTATGGTTGTGGCTATGACCCATTCTAACCTGCCAGACTATCCTTTTAAGTATTTGATCGACATAAATCCGAGTATCAATAACAGTACGAATGCGACGGCCAGCAAATTAAAGTATCGATCGATAAATTGTTGGATGCGATCACCATACTTTTTGTACAGCAGGCCAATGAGCCCGGCCACGACAAAAAACCTGAGAGAACGGCTGATTATGGAAGCTATGAGAAATGGTACAAAGCTCATATTGAAGAACCCGGCTGCGATGGTAAAGACTTTGTAAGGGATGGGCGTAAACCCGGCGATACCAACTGCCCACGGTCCCACTTTCATGCCGGATATTGTCTTTTCGTTGAACCAGTATTGCGCATTCTGTAGAAGTTCAGCCTGTTCCATGCCGGACAATGCCGCCGTAATCCCCAGCATTCTGTCGCCAATCAAGTCATATGCGAGCAGCCCTATCAAATAGCCCAGAACTCCACCTATTATCGAGCCCGCCGAACAGATGAGGGCAAAGCGCGACCATTTTCGATAAGCGCCCATGCAAAGGGCTATCAGGAGGGCATCGGGAGGAATCGGAAAAAATGATGCCTCTGCTACGGCCAGTAGAAAAAGGGCCAAGGCGGCATTCTTGGACGAGCCCCATTTTAGAACCCAGTCATATAGTTGCCGGGTCCAGCGAAAGGGGACAGTGAGTATCTTCAGCATGGTTGTCTCAGTCCGATCCAGATTCGGTGTGGGTTTCTTTTATTTCGAGCCGCAGCCTCAGTAGTCGCTTTTCGTCGCGCTCTATCGCTGATATCTCCATATCGGCTATAACCACTTTCTCGGATTTTCCCGGAAGTCGACCAAGTTGCTGTACCACGAGCCCGGCGATATTCTCAGACAAGTCTTCCGGAAGATGACTGTTCATCAATTCGTTGATGGCGCCGATCCACACATCCCCGTCGGCAAACGCAACGGTCTCAGAATGCCTGACCAACGGCGCTTGTTCCACATCGTACTCGTCAAGTATTTCGCCGACCAATTCCTCCAGCACGTCTTCCATGGTCACGATTCCCCCGGTACCGCCGTGTTCATCGAGAACGATGGCCATGTGTCGTTTTTTACTCTTGAAATCATCGAGCAGGGTTGGCAGTGGCAGGGAATCTGGTACAAACATCGGTTCATGACAGAGGTCTTTGAGAATGATCAGTTCCGGGCTGAGACGCTGGATGATTATATCTTTGGTGAACATGATGCCGATGACGTTGTCGAGTGATTTCTCGTAAATCGGGTAACGGCTGTACTCATATTCTGCGATCATGTCTATGATGTCCGTTGAAGAAGCGCTGATCTCAATGCCGATCACGTCAACGCGAGGCGTCATTACGCGGCGCACGGTGGAATCAGCAAAATCAAAGACTGATTTTATCAGTTTCTCCTCGGTGGCGTCAAAGACACCTTTTTCGCGACCGTGAAAGATCATCAGGTTGATGTCTTCTTCGGTTATATGATCGCGCGAACTGCTGCGTTTGAATCCCATGAGGCGCACGATTAAATTGGCCGTCCAACTCAAGAATGCTGAGAAAAACGAAGAGATTCCGATAAACAGCGTTATCGGTCTTGACACCCGGCGGGCAAAACGTTCGGGCTGGGATAGTGCTATGTACTTGGGCACCAGTTCACCCACCACAACCGCCACTGTCGTTATTAGAATCGCAACTGAACCTACTGCGATAGGCGAGGCAGCCGAAGAAACAAAGGAAATTGGTACGGAAACGAGCCAGCCTTCCAGCTTGTTCACGAGTGTGGCACCGCCAAACACACCGGCCAGCGTTCCGAATAAAGTAATCCCCAGTTGAATTGAGGCCAGGAACCGGTCCGGGTTGTCGTATAGTTTTTCAGCAGCTTCGGCGCCCGGTTTTTTATCGGCTACTTCCTGAGTAAGTTTACTCTTACGACTGGCAATTACGGAGAATTCTGACAGAGCAAAAAAACTGTTGGCGAGAATCAGAATCAGGATGGCCCCGCTTTCAATGAGTAACGAACTGTCCATCTTGTTAGCTGTTTCTCCACGGCATGACTGGCATTGCCGGTACGACAATATTTGGTTGATCAGGGAGTGAGTCTGGCATGTTAGGGATAAATCGACCCCTCGTATAGTTTGCGGAGTCTTTCAATTCGCTTTTCGACCGGCGGGTGGGTAGAGAAAATTGAGGCCAGGCCCTTACCAGAAAGCGGGTTGGCAATCATCAAATGAGCGGTAGCCGGCCGCTTGTCCAGATTAAGCCGGACCGGTGATCGGTGTAGTTTTTCAAGAGCCGAGGAAAGCGCCAGATACTTACCCGTGATTCTGCCAGCCGTGGCATCAGCTTTGTATTCTCGCTGACGAGATATGGCCATCTGAATGATCATGGCTGCGAAAGGAGCGACTAAGGCGGCGATCAAAAAGCCAATACCACCGCCACGACTATTGTCGCGTCCATAGCCTCCAAATAGCGCACCCCAGCGTGCGATCATGGCCATAAAACTAATTGCACCGGCAAAAGTTGCCGCAACGGTTCCTATCAAGAGATCTTTGTTCATGATATGGCCGATCTCATGACCGATAACTCCCTCAAGTTCATCTTCGTTTAGTATTTCCAGAAGTCCCTCGGTCACCGCTACGGCGGCATGTTGGGCATTTCGTCCAGTGGCGAAAGCATTGGGGGCTTTGCTGGGAATGATGCAGACTTTCGGCATCGGTAGATTATCAGCTTGGACACAAATCCGTCGGACAACCCGGAACAGACGCGGATGATCAGTCTCGGTGATGACTTTGGCTCGGTACATCTTGAGGACCACGCGGTCTGAGAACCAGTAGCTGAACAAGTTCATGCCTATGGCTACGACCAGCGCAGTCATCATGCCGCCCTGACCACCGAGGTAATAACCTACGGTGGTGAAGATGGCCATCAGGCCAATCATTAAAAGGAATACTTTGAGACTATTCATTATACACCATCTATCTAAAAATTAAGTTATCCGACCGGTGTCGGTCAAACAATTTATTCCTCAGATAGTATATCACATTTGGGTGCGAAAGGTTGCATGTGCGGAAGATTTGGCCAGGCATGGCTAAATCTTCCACTATCAGGCTATTTCCGTACGCGCTTGCGCTTGGTCCGTCCGAATGACTGGGCATCGGTGGAATAGGCTACCTCTTCGGCGGGCTTTTCCTCGGAAGTGGTCTCAACCGGGACCTTTTTTACCGCACTTTTTCCGCCTTTGCGCTGGTTTTGACGACCGAACTGGGGAGATGCTGTCAATTCTGGTTCATTCTCTTCGATTTCGTCGTCCACGACTTTTATCTCGGTGGCCACATCCTCAGCCTCAAAATTCAGGTCTTTTGATTCGGCTTGAGTTGGTGCCACGGTGGGTTTTTCAATCTGCCTGGCGGTCTCGACCACAATGTCAGCTTCGGGCTCGCTTTTTACTTCTGCCGTTACCGTTGGCTCGGGCTTTTTGTCAAATACTGGCAACGGGGGAGGAGGTGGCAAGAAAGGAGCCGACACCGTCTCTGGCTCAGAAGTCAATTCCTTTTCCCGGCTCGGACGAGGGGGAACTGTTCTCTCGGTCTTTTGTTTTTCTTTGTCCATTGAGGCCAACTGTTCGGCAACTTTGGCAGCTTCCCGTTTTACGTTTGGTCTGGGCGTGCGGACCTCGCTGCTCTCGGTCCGTTTGCTCGAACGGCGATCTGGTTTGCTACTCTTGGATTCCACCTTCCTACGGGTAGAAGCCGTTACCGGCGAGTCCAAGTCTATCGGATGATCTTCGGCAGCACTCACCTGAAACGGAGAGGGTTCTTTTCTTGGCGATGTTTCTGTGCGTTGTCGTCTGGGGCGATCAGGTGCCACTTTTGATTCGCTGCGTTCGGCTCGACGTCCTCGAATTGGTCGACGATCCTCTGGTTTGTCTGAACGAGGTTTACGATCCGACCATTTAGAGGAACCGTTGGTGGCTGAGCGTTCACGACGCCCCGGTCGCTGACCATTCTGGGCACGGGGGCTTCGGATCCTTGATCCAGTTTTAAATTCGAACGTTTCGGCCACAACGGCAGCGCCAACGGTGTCACTCCAGATATTGAGCACGGCGCGCAGGCGGTCAAACAACCAATCAAAAATCGCCAGGATACCCAGACCGCCGTAGGCCTCCGTAGGAAATCCGCCGATTCCCAGCAGGACAAACATAATAAACAAACTTGAGTTGGGAATTGCCGACACTCCGAACGAAAGCGCTACTGCAATGAGTGAAAGCAGTAAAACCTGTGGGAATGACAGTGCCACCGCAAACGCCTGTGCAATAAACATCGTTCCGATTATCGCATACATAGCGGTAGCGTCGACGTTTAGCACAGAACCGAGCGGAAGAACATAGGAACCGGCTCGACGGTCGATTTGGCAGCGGTTAATCGCACAGTCAGTTGTTACCGGCAAAGCCGCCGTAGACGAAGCAGATCCGAAAGCGGCCGCAAAGGCCGGGAGCATGCGGCTGGAAGTGTGCCCCAGACTCCTGCTGGTAAAGATTTTCAAAGCTGCCGGTATGACCAGGAAACCATGAATGGCAAATGCCGCCAGTACAACCAGGGCATAAGCGCCGGTCCCACTAAAGAGAGTGTCGATAGAACCCGGATTCGCAGCTACGATATAACCGATCAGAAACAAGAGTCCGACCGGCATCGCTACCATCACCAGTTCGATGAGCTTAAAAATTAGATCATTGAAATCGGTAAACAGGTCGCTGATCTTTTTTCCGGCCCGACCGAGTTGGGCAAGAACTAGACCAAAAATCACGGAGATGACTACCAGTCCCAGGTAGTTTCCCTGTAATACTGCCACCGGAATCGACGACGGTATCAGTGATCCGAGAAGCGCCGTGAACGAAAGTCCCCGGTAATCAGAGAGGATGGAAGGGAATGAACTTCCGACCGTTTCAAACCCAACGCCCGGGCGAACCAGCATAACCAGTATCAAACCGATTGTGACTGCGATTGCGGTTGTTGCCGCGAAATAGAGAAACGCCGAGATAGTTGTGCGGCCAACTTTGGAGCCGCTCCCAAGTGAGGTAATACCAACAACCAGGCTTGTCACGATCAATGGCGCA